>JAMDBH010000022.1 GCA_023487615.1 Gammaproteobacteria bacterium | reverse complement strand
AACACTGGGGACTTCCGCAAGCAAGTCACTGGAGAAGTTGCAGCGCGCTGCGGACTGGATGCAGTTCCTCCCGGAGGGGGACAAGCCGGCTAAAGTTCGCGCCGAGCAACGCGGCGACACCATCATGAAACGGGGCGACGCGGGGCTGATGGGCGGAGTGGCCCTTGGTTATTACCAATTTGCCGGCTCGCCGAAGGCGGCCCAGGTAGAAGCCAAGATGGAGGCGACCGGGCGCGCGATAGAGAAGTCGAGCGAGAAGGTAAAAGACGCGATTGTAGAAAAAAACGCGGACGATCAAACGAAATTCAAAAAGGGCCAGGCGGATCTCGAAAAGGAGCTGGACTTCTAGTATACGGACTGCTGTATCCGTTTGTATCACTGACGCATAAAGCTTGCCGCAGCGACTTGATTGCCGCGCCGGTAGGCATGCCCTTAGTTGCAAGCGCTTGCCTCGGTTCCTCCTCCCTCCCCGTAGGATCAGTATCCTCCCTGACATGACGTGCACCGGGATTTTTGACCGCCGGATCCCTGCGACGGCCGGTGAAATACGATTTGCCGACACTATGTTTTCCCTGCCGAGATCGAATTATTGAACTACCGCCATAGTTTCCACGCCGGCAACATTGCCGATGTGTTTAAGCACGTAGTGCTGACCTTGGTGCTGCGTGCGCTCCAGCAAAAAGAGACACCGTTCTGTGTGATTGACACGCATGCGGGGGGTGGTCTCTATGCGTTAAAGACGCCGGGAGAGTTTGAGCAGGGCATAGCATTGATTTGGCCGGAGCGGGGGAAGTGGCCGGCCTTCGCGGATTATTTTGCCGTCGTCGAAAAATTAAACCAGCGAGGTGGGCTCAAACATTATCCGGGTTCTCCGTATATTGTCGCGGAGCTTTTACGCCCGCAGGACAGAGCGGTGTTGATGGAACTTAATGAGCAAGAGTGCCGGTATCTTAAAAATAATATGGCGGAGATACAGGGTGTCGCTGTGTTGTGTGTTGACGCCTGGAAGGCGTTAAAGGGTTTCGTGCCGCCAAAAGAAAATCGGGGGTTGGTGCTGATTGATCCGCCTTATGAGGCAGCAGATGATTTTGATAACGTGCTCGCTGTGCTCAGGTATGGGGCAAAGCACTGGCGTAACGGTATTTATATGGCGTGGTATCCGTTCAAGTCACGCAAGATCGTGGCGCGGTTTCATGAAGGGGTACGGGATTTAGACATAAAAGCGCAGGCCGTTGAATTCATGGCGCTGCCGGATGATGTGGAGAACCGCTTAAACGGCAGCGGGTTGGTGATTGTGAATGCGCCGTGGAAGTTGACGGATACCTTGAAAGAGCTGTTGCCGCCGCTGGCCGAGCGGCTGGCGGGTGCGAGCGGCAGGCCGGAGGTGAGGTTTATAGATTTGCAACAGACTCCCTCACCCTAGCCCTCTCAGAGAGGCCCTCACCCCAGCCCTCTCCCGAAGGGAGAGGGGGTTTAAATGGAGTAATAATTTTTATACCACTCCACAAAGCGCGCGATGCCTTCATCTATGGAGGTGGTGGGTTTATATCCCACGTCGCGTATCAAATCATTTACGTCGGCATACGTCGCCGGGACGTCACCTGCTTGTAAAGGCAGCATATTGAGCTTGGCTTTTTTACCGAGATTTTTTTCCAGTGTTGCAATGAAGTGCATCAGTTCCACCGGCTGATTGTGGCCGATGTTATATAAGCGGTAAGGCGCAAGGCTGCCGGCGGGATCGGGCGCCTCGCCGTTCCAATTAGAGCTGGGCTCCGGGATTTTATCCAGCACGCGCACCACGCCTTCAATAATGTCGTCTATATAGGTGAAATCGCGCTTGTGTTTACCGTAATTAAAAACGTCTATCGGTTCGCCCGCGAGAATTTTCTTGGTGAAGATAAATAGCGCCATGTCGGGCCTGCCCCACGGGCCGTACACGGTGAAAAAGCGCAGGCCCGTCACAGGCAGGCGGTATAAATGGCTGTAGGTGTGCGCCATCAACTCATTGGCCTTTTTGCTGGCGGCATACAGGCTCACCGGATGATCCACGTTGTCATGCACCGAGAACGGCATCTTGGTGTTGGCGCCATAGACCGAGCTGCTGGAGGCATAGACGAGATGTTCCACGCCGTGATGACGGCATCCTTCCAGGATATTGAGAAAGCCGACGATGTTGGACTCTATATACGCGTGCGGGTTTTGCAGCGAGTAGCGCACACCGGCTTGAGCGGCAAGATTGACGACGCGCTGCGGTTTGTATTGCGTGAAGACCTGTGCCAAGCCGGCGCGGTCTTGCAGGTTGACGCGCGCCTCGGTGAAACGGGGATGGTCTGAGTAGCGGGCCAATCGCGCGAGCTTGAGGTTGACGTCGTAATAGTCGTTGAGGTTGTCAACGCCGATGATTTCATCGCCGCGCTCGAGCAGGCGCAGCGTGAGCGCCGCGCCGATAAAACCGGCACTGCCGGTGACGAGAATCTTCACTCTTATCCCGCGGCGTCCTTG
>JAMDBH010000081.1 GCA_023487615.1 Gammaproteobacteria bacterium | reverse complement strand
GGTGGTCGGAATAATCTTTTGCGGCTTGGCGATAGCTGCCAAGGCGTCGAGCCGCGGGTCAGGCATGGGCACGATGCCCACATTGGGCTCGATGGTGCAGAACGGATAGTTTTCCGCCGCAATGCCCGCCTTGGTGAGCGCGTTGAATAAGGTGGACTTACCCACGTTGGGTAGGCCGACGATGCCGCATTTGAATCCCATGATTAGCCGATATCCAATACAATCCGCAATGCGCCACGCACCTTGTCAAGCAACTCGGGTGAACAGGTCATTAACGGACCTTCCGTGAAGCACCGATTGTCAATCGCGCACAGTTGGTCAATGAGTAAATCGGAGGTTTCGCGCAGGCGGTCGCCTGCCGCTACGCGCACCCGTAACGGCTCGGCGTCGTCTATCAGGCGAGTCGTGAGTGGAATGACCAGCGTGGAGGGATGCCCCGCCTCCAATAACGCGGCGGTTTGTACGATCAACACGGGGCGCAACTTACCCGGTTCTGTGCCATGAGACGGGCTTAAATCCGCCAGCCAGATTTGGCCGTATTCAGGCATCCGGTGCAGTTTCAATGCGCGCGAACTCGGCATTGACGCGCATACTTTCTTCACGCACGCGCTTGGACACTTCCTTTAATCGCGCATTGCGCTCTCTGCGCAGCACCTCGGTGTTCATCGCTTCTAGCGCCTTGCGGATGTAATCAGTTCGGGAAACGTGCAGTTCCTCCGCCCGCCGGTCCGTTTCCTTAAGCAGATGATCCGGCAGCCTTACGGAAATAGTGCTCATAGTTCACCAAAATCTGTATTCCAATATGGAATGCTTAGTGTAACACAAATTGTAAACGTAACAAATGCATTACATTCATCAACTTACATCTTTACTGTGGAGCTGCTGCATCGCCTTTTCGACCTCGCCGCTCAGGATCAACGGTAGGGCGGCATGCGCTTCAACCATCGCGGCATCTATCAACTCTTGTTCAGCCGCAGGCGCGCGCTTGAGCACATAGCCCACTACGTCGTTGCCCTTGCCCGGGTGGCCGATGCCGATGCGCAGCCGCAAAAAATTATCGCCGAGGTGGGTGATGATGTCGCGCAGGCCGTTGTGTCCGCCATGCCCACCTCCCTGCTTGAGGCGCACTGTGCCGGGCGGCAGATCGAGATCGTCATGCACCACCAGGATATTTTCGACAGGGATTTTATAAAACCCGGCGAGGCTGGCGATGGGTTGGCCGCTCTTATTCATGAAGGTGTGCGGCTTGAGCAGCCAGCAGTCGCGTCCCGGTGCAGGGTACTTGGCGACCGCACCCTGAAATTTAGTCTCGAACTTAAAGTTAAGGAAGTGTCCAAGCGCGAGTTCGTCCACAAACCAGAAGCCGGCATTGTGGCGCGTGAGCTCATAGTCGAGGCCTGGATTGCCCAGGCCCACGATGAGATCAGTGGACATCTAAGACTTTGCGGCAGATTAACCCTTCTCGCCCTTACCGCCCTTGGTCTCCGCCTTGGCTTCAGGCTTGGCTTCGGGCTTGGCTTCCGCAGGGACTGCCGCGCCTTCCACTGCCGCGGCCTCTTCAACGGGCTTAACCTCTTCAACCACAGCGCGCGGCAGGTGAATGCTCGCCACCGGCTGGTCATGAGCATGGGTCAACGCGACCAACTCCACGCCCTTGGGTAGTCTAAGGTCGGACAAATGAACGGTTTCGTTCAATTTGACCTGGCTCATATCTACCTCAATGTACTCGGGCAGATCGGCGGCGAGACACAACACCTCGACGTCGTTCAACAGGTGCGAGATGATGCCACCGCTCTGTTTAACGCCCGGCGCAATATCGGAGCCGGTAAAGTGCAAGGGAATGCGCATACGCATTTTTTTGGTGGCGCTGATGCGTTGCAAATCCAGGTGCATGATGCGCGGCTTGCTGGGGTGGCGTTGCACGTCGCGCAGCACTACTTTTTCCTCGCGGCCGTTGACCTTCAAGGTCAAAATATGCGAATAAAAGGCCTCGTGCGCCAGGTGCAACGACACGGCGTTGTGGTCCAGGGTAAGTGATAGCGGTGCTTGCTCCGCGCCATACACGATGGCCGGGATCTTGTTGCTGTGACGCAGGCGGCGGCTCGCACCCTTACCCTTGTCACTGCGTTCTTCTGCGATCAATTCAAAGGTTTCTCTCATGATATTTCTCCAATAACAACAACACACAAAAACCCGCACCGCGACCAGTGTGGGTTACACATTACGTGCGAATGAATTCGCACCTACTAATCCATATACAGAGAACTGATAGACTCTTCTTTACTGATGCGCCGCATGGTCTCGGCCGACATCTCGGCGATACTGATCTGACGGATGCGCGGACAGCCCTTTGCCTCGGCGCGCAGCGGGATGGTGTCGGTCACCACCAGTTCGTCCAGCTCCGAGGCGTTGATGTTCTCCACCGCCGGGCCCGACAGCACCGGGTGTGTGCAATAGGCGACTACTCGTACCGCGCCGTGTTCCTTGAGCGCGCGTGCCGCCTCGCACAAGGTGCCGGCGGTATCCACCAAGT
>JAMDBH010000090.1 GCA_023487615.1 Gammaproteobacteria bacterium | reverse complement strand
TCACATCGCGGTGAATTACGCCTTTGCGGTGCAGATGATCGAGCCCGGTGAGTATCTGCTGGGCGAGTGACAGAGTTTCCTGCACCGATAGGCCTTTTTTTCTTTTGATACGCGCGGCTAGCGTTTCGCCGTTGTGCAAGACCATCACCGAGTAGAGCGCTGTGCGTCGCCCCGGGGGAAGAGTAATGGTCTTTACCACATACGGGCTGTCTATACGCCGGCCCAGCCACTCCTCGCGCAGGAAATAATCCACGAATGCGGTATCGTCGGCATGGCGCGGGTTGGGAAATTTCAGGGCCACGTGCTGGCCGCTTTCGCTGTCCAGCGCGGCGTACAAGGTGGACAGGCGCCCGCTGTGCAGCCGTTCGCCGATAAGAAAGCCGTCCACCGTGTCGCCTGTTTTGGGCAAGGGGTGTATCGGCAGTGCGCTGATACTCATGCCGATGTCGGAGACGGTCTCCGGCGGGAGTTGCTGCACTCGCGCCACACAGGCGCTGACATTGTCCGTACTCCCCGCCCGGAGCGCTTGCTGTACCAGCGTCTCGGCAATTTGCTGGGCGGTTTCGCCCTCAAGCGCTGCGGCTATCGTTTGGGCACCCAGTGTTTCATGCACGCCATCGCTGGTGATGAGAAACACGTCGCCTTCCCGCAGTTCACCGCTTTGTATGTCGGCGTGGAGTTGCACATCCAGTCCGCAGGCCCGCGTGATCATGGGGCCGATATGCTCATACAGGCGGCTGTGGTCCGCGGTGAGCTGAACGAGATGCCGGTTGCGGTACAGCCAGACACGCGTATCACCCACATGGCCGACGGCCCAGCGCCGGTTGCGCAGCACCAGGGCGGAGAGCGTGGTGGCCCGCCCCGTGGGAGGATCGGCCAGTACGGCACGGTTGACCGCGTCGAAGCAGTCCTTGAGCGCGTGTTCCAGGGCCAAGGTTTCGGGAGCGGCGTAGTAATCATCGCGCAATGTCTTGATCGCGCACTCGGAGGCCTCCTTGCCTCCCGCCATGCCGCCCACGCCGTCCGCGACGGCAAACAGCGCACCGTAGTCGAGATATTGACCGGTGCTCGGCGTGATCACCAGGCAACTGTCTTCGTTGGCCTTGCGCTTCCCTTGTTGCGAGGAAAAGCCGGCGTCTAATACGAGTGGCACGTTGAACCCTGCCTCTTAAATTTACAGTGCATGCTGGGTTAAGCCCTTGCGGGCTAACCCAACCTATACATAGCGTCATAAATCTACTGCGCGGCTTTGATGCGGGTGCATGCGGTGCTCGGAATCCTCATGTACTTCTATGTACACTCCGGTTCCTGCGCTCCGCCGCCCCCGCCTGAAATCCGCTCGCTACGATTTCTGTCACCATGTATACATCGGCTAATGGGCATCCGGAACCACGCCCACCTGCGGCATGTTCGCCAGGCCGGTCTTGCGCGCGTGTGCTTCAAAATATTTGTTATTCCAGAAAAACGCACCGGGCATGGTGGTGGGCGTCACCAATACATAGAATAGCGCGCGCCCGACGATCTCGTGTGCGAGCGCCAAGCAGAATAAAGTTGCCCAGGCAATGAGCAGCCAACCGTCGGGCGGCGTCCATACGGTAAGCAACAGCGCTACGCCGAATAATACACCGAAACTTATCCAGCGTGCGCTATAGGTCTTGCCGTAGGTGGTCAGCATCTGCACGCGCGAGACGTCGGCCTCCGCGCCTCGCCGTTCCAGATAACGTAGATGAACGGCTAACGCCACGCCTTGCAGCAGCAAGCCGGCGAGCAGGGGCCAACTGAGCAGATGCAGTAAATCAGCGGCGCTATTTCCGGACAGCCACTCCGCCGTGCCGAACACCAGACCCAGCGCGAGGCTCCCGAGTATCAGCAACGTGGCGAAAAATGCGCCGCCGGTGTGCCAGTGATTCCAGAACGGTCGCGCCTTGATGCGATATATACGCGTCATGCAATAGATGGCGAACAGGCCGAAAATCACAGCACCCGCACTTGTCATTGTGGGTAATGCAGCGGCGAGCGGCTCCGGCAACCAAGAGGCAATCACCGGGAAGGTCGTCACCAACACATACGCGCCCAGCAACCCAAAAAACACGCTCAAGGCCGCCGCCTCTCGGCTCAGCCAGGAATGACGCAGATTGTTGAAGCCGCGGTAGAAGTAGCGCGTCTTGCCGAGATGCGAAGCCGAACTGAGTAAGGCCAGTGCTTGGAGTGCAATCAAGCCGAACAGTGTGCCGGTCCAGGCGAGCGGATGGGCCGCGGATGAGAGTGCCGCGCCGGCGGATGACAACTGCGGCAATAGCATCAACAATACAAACGCACCCACCACGAATTGCGATAACAGGGTGAACAACACCAGCGGATTCTCACGCGAGCTCAGTTTATCAAAACCGAATTCACGTTTTTTGCCGCTGTTGCGCACCTTGGGCTTGAAGATTTCCTTGCCTTGTTCGTCACGCTGGTAATGGATGGGCACGCCGTCGGTGCGGCGGAAATCGGCGGGCAGCGAACGCTTCTGCTGGAAGCGGATATTGGGGCG
>JAMDBH010000046.1:13348-13742 GCA_023487615.1 Gammaproteobacteria bacterium | reverse complement strand
CCAACTGGCCTCGATCACCTCCAGGCCCTTGTTCATCATGGTAGCGGAATCCACCGAGATCTTGCGGCCCATCACCCAGTTGGGGTGAGCGCAGGCCTGGTCAGGCGTCACACGCTCCAACTCGCCGAGCGGCAGGGTGCGAAACGGTCCGCCCGAAGCGGTAAGCAAAATACGCCGCACGCCGGCCTTTTCGAGACTTTGTTTAGCGTAGGCGGGGAGACATTGAAAGATGGCGTTGTGTTCACTGTCTATGGGGATCAACTCGGCCCGGCAGGCGCGCACCTCGTCCATGAACAGACGCCCCGTCATCACCAGCGCCTCTTTGTTGGCGAGCAGCACGCGCTTGCCCGCGCGCAGCGCCGCGAGGGTGGGCAACAGCCCGGCCGCGCCGACG
>JAMDBH010000046.1:0-13338 GCA_023487615.1 Gammaproteobacteria bacterium | reverse complement strand
TGGCCACCATCACGTAGGCGGCTTGGGGAAGCGCGGCGATGGTCTCGAGGCCCGCCACGTTTGAGAGCACCTTCGTCCCGGCATGCGCCGCGCGCAGCCGCTGGGTGAGCCGCTCCGCCGCACGCTCATCGGCAAGCACCGCATAGTCGGGGCGCGTGGCGAGACACTGCTTGTACAAACGATCTACATCGTTATGCGCGCCCAGCGCAACCACCCGATAGCGATCGGGATGGCGCGCGAGCACGTCCAGCGTGTTCACACCGATGGAACCGGTGGAGCCGAGAATGGCTACACCTATCATGCGCGCTGACCCAGCAGTATCAGTCCCAACAGGAAGACCGGCGCAGCGGCGGTGAGACTGTCTATGCGGTCGAGGATGCCGCCATGCCCAGGCAAGAGATGGCCGCTGTCCTTAACCCCCGCGTGACGTTTGAACATACTTTTGAACAGATCCCCGATGATGGAAACGAGCAAGGTCAGCAGACACAGTAACGCGAACAACCAAGGCTGGATCTGCGGCGCCAGCCAAGGCTGCACCGCCAGGGCGTAGATCACCACCACGAGCAAGGCGCCATATACGCCCTCCCAAGTCTTGGCCGGGCTGATCTCCGGCGCTAGTTTGGTCTTGCCCCAACGCCGGCCCGCGAAATATGCTGCGCTGTCACCCAGCCAGATAAAGGTGAGCAGAAATAACACCATATAGGGCGTCATCATATCACGCATCGTCAGCAAAGCGGCCCAGGGAGGGACGAGGACAAACAGTCCTAACAGCGCGGCCATAGGGGCTGCCGACCAGATGGACCTGCCGAGCGGGAAACCGATCACCCACATCGCGGCCAGCAACCAGCCCAGGAAGGCGGGCAATAAAACCCACATCACGGGGAGATACTGAACGCCAAACAGAACCACCAGCAGCAGGCCGACATACCCGGATCTTAACGGCGTGCCCCACTTCAACAATCCGCCCCATTCCCAGGCGGCGAGCGCCACGATCAGGGCCAGCACTAAAGCAAAATAAAGATCCGGCAGGGTCAGAATACCCAGGACGACCAGCGGGATGAGAATGGCGGCGGTAATCAGCCGTTGCTTAAGCATCTTGTTTGGATTCCGTGATTTGGTCGCCGGTGTAACCAAATCGGCGCTGCCGGCTGGCATAGGCGGCCAAGGCCTGTTCCAAATCGGGGACGTCAAAATCGGGCCACAAGGTATCCGTAAAATACAGCTCGGTATAGGCAAGCTGCCACAATAGAAAGTTGCTGATGCGTTGTTCGCCTGCGGTACGGATAAGCAGATCGGGCTCGGGCAGATCATGCAGCGCCATACACGACGCCAGCAGCTCCGTCGTCACCTGTTCGGCGCAGAGCTGTCCCTGCTCGACCCGGCAGGCGATCTGCCGCGCCGCCCGGGTGATGTCCCAGCGGCCGCCGTAATTGGCGGCAATGACGAGGTTGAGGCCGGTGTTGGCCTGGGTCAGTTGTTCCGCCGCCTCGATCTCCCGCTGCAAGGCCGGAGCGAAGGCGCTGCGCTCGCCGATGACGCGCACTCGAATCGAATTCTTGTGCAGATCCCCAACCTCGCTCTGAAAGGCCTTGAGGAACAACTCCATCAGCAGCCCTACTTCCTGCTCGGGGCGGCGCCAGTTTTCGCTGCTGAAGGCGAACAGGGTGAGTGCCTGGACGCCCCGCTCGGCACAGCCGCGCACGGCCCTGCGCACGGCCTCCTGCCCCGCCCGGTGCCCGGCGATACGCGGCAGTCTGCGCTGTTTCGCCCAGCGCCCGTTACCATCCATGACAATGGCGATGTGTCTTGGGAGCGTTGCTGACCCATCTCTGCGATCTGGAACAAGGGGTGATTCCATGTATTGGGTCAGATACAAGATACAAGATACAGGTAAAGGCAAAACCACAGATGCCGAGAAAAGAGGTTCTACTTGTATCTTGTATCTTGTATCTTTTCTCTTGTATCTGCCTCTATCATACCTCCATCAGCTCCTTCTCCTTGACCTCCAACAGCTTGTCGGTCTCGGTGATGTATTTGTCGGTGAGCTTTTGAATCTCGTCTTGCGCGCGGCGCTCTTCATCCTCGGATATTTTTTTGTCCTTGAGCAGGGTTTTGAGTTCGTTGTTGGCGTCGCGGCGGACGTTACGGATGGCGACCCGCCCGTGCTCCGCCTCGGCGCGCACCACCTTAATCATGTCGCGGCGGCGCTCTTCGGTCAGCGGCGGTAGCGGCACACGGATGACCGCGCCGGAGGTCGTCGGGTTGAGTCCAAGATCGGACGTGAGTATGGCCTTCTCAATCGGCTGGACCATATTTTTGTCCCACGGCGTAACGGTCAGCGTACGCGCATCGGAGGCAGTGATATTCGCCGCCTGGCTGAGCGGCGCCTGGTTTCCGTAATACTCTACGGTGATGTGCTCGAGCAGGCTGGGATGGGCGCGGCCGGTGCGTAGTTTGGCAAGTTCAGACTTGAGCGAGTCCAGGCTTTTCTGCATGCGCACGATGGCGTTCTTTTTAACGTCGTTGATCATGTGGGTCTCCTACAAATACAGTGGCTAGTAGCGAGTAGTTAGTGGCGAGGTAATAAGTCAAAAGTAGTTCCTAGCTACTCGCCACTAGCCACTAGCTACTCACTAATGTCCCCTCGTCTTCGCCCATCACTACCCGTTTCAATGCGCCGGCTTTGTTCATATTAAATACGCGCAGGGGCAGTTTGTAGTCGCGACACAGGGTCATCGCAGCGACATCCATGACCATGAGCTTGCGCTCCAGGACTTGATCATAGGTCAGGCGCGGATAGTAGACTGCATCGGCGTGCTTCATCGGGTCGGCCGAATAGACGCCGTCCACCTTGGTGGCCTTGATGACCAGTTGCGCGTGCAACTCTATTCCGCGCAGGCTGGCCGCCGAGTCGGTGGTGAAAAAGGGATTCCCGGTGCCGGCCGCGAGGATCACCAGACGGCCTTGTTCTAAGTGCCGCAGCGCGCGGCGCACGGCGTAGTCCTCGCAGACTTGACGCATCTTAATCGCGGACATAACGCGCACCTCGACACCCAGCCGCTCCAACGCATCCTGCATGGCGAGCGCATTCATGACCGTGGCGAGCATGCCCATCTGATCGGCGGTAACGCGGTCCAGCCCGCTCGCCGCCAGACCCGCCCCGCGAAAGATGTTACCGCCACCGATCACCACGGCCACCTGCACGCCCATCGTGAGCAGCTCGCGGATCTCGCCGGCGACGCGGCCGATCACGGCGGGATCTATGCCATAGTCTTCCGCCCCCATCAGCGCCTCGCCGCTCAGCTTTAGTAATATGCGCCGATAGCCCGGAGTGGCGTTGGGTTTGCCGGTAGTAGGTGTCATTCGTTTACAATTTCAGTTAACCGCAGAGGTCGCGGAGAAATCAATAACAAGGCCTTTTTGCTGACGCTATCCTATTTTTGCCACTGCGCTTCATCAACTCACAGATATCTTATTCCAATTCTCATTCAAAACAACGATTCATCACGGAGGACGCGGAGGAGAAACAAACCCTTTTGATGTTATTCCTTTGCATCCTTAGACGGTTTGTGTATTTTCCTTTGTGTTTCTCTGCGTCCTCCGCGGTAAATTATATTTATCTTGAATATTTCTCTGCGCCCTCTGCGGTAAATTCAGTTGTTAACTCTTACGCACCTGGGCCATCACCTCGGCGGCGAAATTCTCGGTCTTCTTTTCGATGCCTTCCCCGACCTCGAAACGCTGGAAGCGGATGACCTTGGCGCTACGCTCCTGCAGCAGCTTCTCCACGGTAATGTCGGGATTCTTGACGAACGGCTGACCCAGCAGGGCCACCTCGGCCAAAAACTTTTTGATGCGCCCTTCGACCATCTTTTCGATGATCGCGGCGGGCTTGCCACTCTCCGCGGCTTGGGCGGTAAAAATCTCTTTTTCTTTGGCGACCAGTTCGGCCGGTACATCGGCGCTGGCCACACACACCGGTTTATTGGCCGCGACATGCATGGCGATGTCTTTGGCGAGTGCGGCGTCACCGCCTTGCAGCTCGACCAGCACGCCGATCCGGCTGCCGTGCAGATACACACCCAACACGCCTTGGGTTTCGTAACGGACAAAGCGGCGCACGTTGATGTTTTCGCCGAGTTTGGCGACTAGTGTCTGACGCGCGGTATTCACGCTGGCCGGGTCACCGGCCTTGAGCGGCATTTCCAGCAGAGACTCCAGATCCTTGGGATTGCCCGCCAAGACCTGCTGGGCGACGGCCGTGGCAAAGCCCTTGAAGTCATCGCCCTTGGAGACGAAGTCGGTCTCGCTATTGACCTCGACCATCGCCGCCTGTTTCCCGTCGGGCGAAGGCTGGATGACGACCAGCCCTTCCGCGGCTATCCGCCCGGCCTTTTTGTCGGCCTTGGCCAGACCCGCCTTGCGCATCGCATCGGCCGCGGCGTCAATATTGCCGTTGGCCTCGACCAGGGCCTTCTTGCATTCCATCATGCCCGAGCCGGTCCTCTCGCGCAGTTCTTTGACCAGCGCCGCTGTAATCTCCATGGTGATTCCTCTGAGCCTTACTTTACTTTGTCGAACTGGTTTTAGGTTTGGTTCGGGTCGTCGCCGTCTTGGGCTTCGCGGTGGGCCTGCTGGGTTTGGCCGCGGTGCGCTTCTTGGCGACCTCTCCGGCCGTTTCTCCCGCTGCCTCCGTCTTCATGGGGGCGCGGCGCGGCGCGCCCTTGACTGTGGCCTTGGTGACCTTTTTGGCGGGCCTTTCAGCAGCCACCGCGCCGGTTTCACTCAGCTCCACAAACTCATCGGGGGAGCCCGCCATCTGGGCGACGGAACCGCGGCCCTCGATCACCGCATCCGCGGCGCCCTGGGCATATAGTTGAATAGCGCGGATAGCATCGTCGTTGCCGGGAATGACGTAGTCCACACCCTCCGGCCTGTTATTGGTATCCACCACGCCCACCACGGGTATCCCCAGTTTGGCCGCCTCGCTGACGGCGATCTTTTCATAGCCCACGTCAATGACGAACAACGCATCGGGAAGACCGGCCATATCCTTGATGCCCGCCAGGCTGCGATTCAGCTTGGCCAGTTCACGTTGCAACATCAGGCCTTCCTTTTTGCTCACGCGTTCGAGACTGCCGTCCTGCCCCATCGCCTCCAGCTCCTTGAGACGTTTGATGGATTGCCGGACGGTCTTGAAATTAGTAAGCATGCCGCCCAGCCAGCGGTGATTGACGTAAGGCATGCCGCAGCGCTTGGCCTCTTGCTCGATGACCTCTTGGGCTGCGCGCTTGGTGGCCACGAACAGGATAGTGCCGCGATTGGCCGCCAGGCTGCCGATGAAATTCATGGCTTCGCTGTAGAGGGGCAGGGTTTTTTCAAGATTGATGATGTGGATCTTGTTACGTTGCCCGAAGATGAAAGGCGCCATCTTGGGGTTCCAGTAACGGGTCTGGTGGCCGAAGTGCACGCCGGCCTCCAGCATTTGACGCATGGATACGTTTGTCATTTTGACTCCTAAGTAGGGTTGATCCTCCATACGCTGCTATACCCAACCCGCCGTTAAAACGGCCGGCACCCAGATATAACTAATAAGCGTATGTGTGTATTCTAGAAACGGGTTCTAGTAGCCGCACATTATGCCCTAAATTAAGGCTCCGGGACAATCGCTAGTATGCGAAAATAGCACTCAACAGGGTATTTTTACGTGTCTTTACTCCATGAGTGTAACCATCAAAACACCGGAAGAAGTCCTGAAGATGCGGGTCGCGGGGCGGCTCGCAGCCGACGTGCTGCACATGATCCGGCCCCATGTAAAGCCCGGCGTCAGCACCGGCGAACTCGACCGGATCTGCCACGACTATATCGTCAACGTGCAACAGGCCGTGCCCGCCCCGCTCAATTACCGCGGCTTTCCGAAATCCATCTGCACCTCGGTCAACCACCAGGTATGCCACGGTATCCCGGGCGACAAGGTGCTCAAGGAAGGCGATATTTTGAACATTGACGTCACCGTCATCAAGGACGGTTATCACGGCGACACCAGCAAGATGTACTTTGTCGGCGAGCCCTCGGTGATCGCCAAGCGCGTATCGCGTATCAGCTACGAATCTATGCGCATCGGCATCGAAATGGTGAAGCCTGGAATCAGACTGGGCGACATCGGCGCGGCCATTCAACATCACGCCGAGGCGAATAATTGTTCAGTGGTACGTGAATATTGCGGTCATGGCATAGGCCGGGTGTTCCACGAGGAGCCGCAAGTGCTGCATTACGGTACGCCCGGCACCGGCATGACGCTGGAGCCCGGCATGACCTTTACCATCGAACCCATGATTAACGCCGGCAAACGGCATGTCAAACTGCTGCCCGACCAGTGGACCGTGGTCACCAAGGACCATAGTCTGTCGGCGCAATGGGAACATACGGTGCTCGTCACGGACGACGGCTTTGAAGTGTTGACGCAGCGTCCCGGCGACGATATTTAGGGAAGCTCTGATGTGTCATTTTGAACCGCCAAGACGCCGAGAACGCCAAGATTTTCCCTTACAATTCAGACTTTTTTTCTTGGTGACCTTGGCGCCTTGGCGGTTGGCGATATATTTTTCAGAGAGTCCTTAGTCATTACATGTCACTCACTATGCTCCATCGAACTCAGACCGGTGACACGGCCAAGGCGTTTCGGATATCTCTAAGGGAGGCCGATCAGGCGCTGCAGCAACGCTTTCTGAACGGCGCGCCTGTCCGCGAGTTGCTGCACGAACGCGCGGCGTTGATAGATGGGTTGCTGCTGGAGGTCTGGACCAAGGCGTGGGGAACCACAGCTTCGGATCGGGTTGCCTTGGTCGCGGTCGGCGGTTATGGCCGTGGGGAGCTGCACCCCTTCTCTGACATAGACCTGCTCATACTGCTTGGCCAAGATCAACACGACACCTTCCAGTCGCCCATCGAGCGGTTTATCGGTCTATTGTGGGACATCGGCCTGCAGATCGGCCACAGTGTACGTTCGGTGCAGGAATGTGTGGACACGGCCCGGCAGGACATCACGATTGCCACCACGCTGATGGAGGCGCGCCTGCTGTCGGGTCCGGCCGCGCTGTTTGACTCTTTGCGGGCGGCCATCGGGCCGGATCGGATCTGGCCGGTAAGGGAATTTTTTGAGGCCAAGTGGCAAGAACAGATACGCCGCCATCATAAATATCATGACACCGCCTACAATCTTGAGCCCAACATCAAGGAAGGCCCCGGGGGCTTGCGCGACATCCAGACCCTGGCGTGGGTCACCCAGCGCCACTTCGGGTCGCGTAGCCTGCACGATCTGGTCGGTCACGGTTTTCTCACCGAGGGCGAATACGCCTCGCTCATCGAGGGACAGGATTTTCTCTGGCGGATACGCTACGCCCTGCATGTGACGACGGACCGCCGCGAAGACCGGCTGGTGTTCGATCACCAGCGCACGCTGGCGGCGCAGTTCGGCTATCAAAATCACGGCCCGGTGCTGGCGGTGGAGCAGTTCATGAAGCGCTACTACCGCACCGTCATGGAATTGAGCCGCTTGAGCGAGATGCTGCTGCAACACTTCCAGGAGGCCATCCTGTATGCAGACAGTCTGCACCGGATTGTACGCATCAATAACCGCTTTCAGACGCGCGACGACTTCATCGAGGTCAGCTACGACACGGCCTTCAAACACCATCCCTTCGCGCTGCTGGAAATCTTTCTGTTACTGGCCCAGCATCCCGAGATCAAAGGCGTGCGCGCCTCCACCATCCGTCTGATCCGCGATCACCGCCACCTGATCGATGAGACGTTCCGCACCGATCTGCGCTGCCGCACCCTGTTCATGGAATTGTTGCGTCAGCCGCACGGCATCGCGCATGAGCTGAGCCGCATGAATCGTTACGGTATACTCGCAGCCTACCTGCCGGCGTTCGGCAACATCGTCGGGCAGATGCAGCACGACCTGTTTCACGTCTACACGGTAGATGAACACACGCTGTTTTTGATTCGCAATCTCCGTCGCTACTCGGTGCCGGAACACGCGCATGAATTCCCGCTCTGCAGCACCGTCTTCCAGCGCCTGCCCAAGCCCGAGATTCTTTATCTCGCGGGGCTGTTTCACGACATCGCCAAGGGCCGCGGCGGCGATCATTCGGAACTCGGCGCCGACGACGCCACGGCCTTTTGCCTGCTGCATGGAATGTCGCAGTACGATGCGCGGCTGGTCGCCTGGCTAGTCAAGCATCACCTCATCATGTCCACCACGGCGCAACGCCATGACATCGCCGACCCCGACGTGGTCAATGCCTTCGCCGGCCGGGTGGGCGACCAGGTGCATTTGGACTATCTCTATCTGCTCACCGCAGCCGACATACGCGCCACCAACCCCACGCTGTGGAACAGTTGGAAGGATGCGCTGCTGACCGAGCTCTACCTCGGCGCCACGCGCGCATTGCGGCGCGGACTGGAGCATCCCATAGACCAAGCTGAACGGATACAGGAAACCCAGCATCAGGCGCTAATGCGGCTTCATAATCTGGGCGTTGATGAAACGGCGGCGGGAAACTTCTGGCGCGAGCTGGGCGATGAATATTTTCTGCGCTATTCCGCCGACGAGATCGCCTGGCATACCCAGGCGATCAGCTCAAGTTATGCGATTCACCTGCCCTTGATATTGATCCGGCAGCGCACTGAGCGCGGTGGAACGGAGATATTCATCTACACCCACGATCAGGACCGTTTGTTCGCCGCCACGGCCGGCGCCCTGGATCAGCTTGGCCTCACTATCGTGGATGCGCGCATCATCACCGCACGCAATGGTTACACCGTGAACACATACATCGTGCTCGAAGAGTCCGGTGAAGCGATTGATAATCCACATCGCATGGAGGAGATCACCGCGCTACTCAAGCGTCAACTGGCGCAGTCACCTCTGCCGGCGCCGCGCGTCACCCGGCGCGCGCGCCGCCAACTCCAACACTTCCCCATTCCCACTCAAATCACCTTCAGCGACGACCCGCGCAATCGTCGCACCGTGCTGGAGGTCGTCACGGCGGACCGGCCCGGGTTGCTATCGGACGTGGGCCGCGCCTTTGTGGACTGCAGGATACGGCTACAAAACGCCAAGATCGCCACCTTCGGCGCGCGCGCGGAGGACATCTTTTTTATCACCGATACCCACAACCGCCCGATCACCTCGGAATCCGACCTCGCCCGGCTGCGCGACGTGCTCATCAGATATTTAGATAAGTGCCAGTAGGATATTCAACATACACCGCAGAGGACGCAAAGAATTACGATCAAAATAGTTTGTTTCTCCTCCGTGTCCTCCGTGGTGACGGTTTTATAAGCAAGTAGGCCGGATCCGGCAGCTTTGCTAGTCGATATCCCTCACCGCGCGCGCCGAGAGATAGGCCGCCGCCATAATCAACAAACCGCCAAGCCACTCCCTTAGCAGTAAAATTTCATCGGTAAGCAGTTGCGCCGACACGGCCCCCACTACGATTTCAAACAGCAGAATCACCGCCGAACGATGCACCGGCATGAGCGTGACGCCATATTGCACCGCTAGGGTCATGACCACCATTCCACCACAAGCCAACGCGACGACGGCGCCTAGCAAAGGCGCATCTATCATAGGCATCGGCAGCGGCATTAGCAGCAGCCCCGCGCCTGCCGTAACAACGCCCCCCCACCATACTGCAATGGACTTGACGGGATAGGAAATAGCTTGCATCTTGCGCACACATACATTGGAGAGTGCAAAGGTGAATCCCGCTACAATTGCCAACCCGTCAGCGCGTCCTTGTGGCCACGGCCACCCCAGCGCGGGGTCCCACAGCATGATGACGGCCCCCGCCATGGCCAGAGCGAGGGTCAATCCGGCGCGCGACGAGAGTCGCTCACCTAACAGCAACCAACCCAGCAAGGCCGCCCATAACGGAGAAAGATAAAACAGCAACAGCACCCTCACCACGTTACCCTCGATCACGGCAAGGATAAAGGCCACGTTGCATACACCCGCAGTGAGGGCCAGGGCCGCCAACAACCAGGGTTCTTGCACTACCTCTCCGCGCCGCCGCCACAGCAGCGGCAAACTGACCACGGTCACAGTTATGTAAATCAGCAGCGACGACCACAACCCCGGCATACCCTGAGCCTCCAGCCAACGCAGCGGATACCAGAATAAGCCCCACAGGGTGGCGCCGAGCAGGAGGCTTAAAATGGGTAAAACACGGGAAGTGCGATTGGATGGCATGGGCTAAAGCTTTATACTATTGTGTTCGCAGCTCAGCAACCTTTAGATAACTATAATGAACCCGGATTTGTCCCTGCTCCAGCCCTACCCCTTCGAGAAGCTCGCGCAACTCAAGGCAGGGATTACTCCGCCCTCCGATGCCCTGCCCATCGTCATGTCCATCGGCGAGCCTAAACACGCAGTGCCCTCGTTCATCGCCGAGGAGATATGCACACATCTGCACGGCCTGGGCCACTACCCCGCCACGCGCGGCATCCCCGCGCTTCGGCAGGCAATCGCCGAATGGCTGATGCGCCGCTTTCAGTTAACGCCAGGTAGCTTGCATATCGAACGCCACATCCTGCCCGTGAACGGCACACGCGAGGCCTTGTTCGCCTTCGCGCAGTGCGTGGTGGACCGCAGCCGGGATCCGTTGGTTTTGATACCCAATCCCTTTTATCAAATCTACGAGGGCGCCGCGCTATTGGCCGGCGCCCAGCCGTGGTTTATCAACACTACGGAGGAGTCGGAATTTCTCCCGGATTTTTCCTCTGTCCCCGCCGAAGTTTGGCAACGCTGTCAATTGATTTATATTTGCTCGCCGGGCAATCCCACCGGCGCGGTGCTCAGTCTGGCCTCACTTCAGCAACTCATCCGGCTGGCGGATGAACACGATTTCATTATCGCGTCCGACGAGTGTTACTCTGAAATCTATCTCGACGAAAGCAGCCCTCCCCCCGGTCTGCTGGAGGCCGCGGCACGGATGGGGCGTGACGACTACCGGGGTTGCATCGTGTTTCACAGCCTGTCAAAACGCTCCAGCGTTCCGGGTATGCGTTCCGGTTTTGTCGCCGGCGATGCGGAAATCATCGGGCAATTTCATCTTTATCGCACATATCATGGCAGCGCCATGCCCCCGCCGGTACAGGCCGCCAGCATTAAGGCCTGGCGTGATGAGAAACATGTGCATGAAAACCGGCGCCTTTATCAGGAAAAGTTTGACGCCGTGATCGCCGTCCTCAGCGAAGCGACCGACGTTTACCGCCCCGCGGGTGCCTTTTATCTGTGGTTGAGGACTCCCGGGGACGATCTGACCTTTGCGCGCGAACTATACGCCCGGCACAATATCACCGTGTTGCCGGGCAGTTATCTCTCGCGCGAGGCGTACGGCGTCAATCCCGGGACGGGTCGTGTGCGCATCGCCCTGGTTGCACCGTTCGAAGAGTGCCTAGAGGCGGCGACCCGCATCCGCGAGTTTATTATTTCATTAAAATCATAGCTAGGATCCCATGGACACTCTACAAGAAACCATCGAACAGGCCTTTGAACAACGCGCAGAGATCACACCGCAAACTGTGCAACCACGGATTAAGGAAGCTATCTGTGAGGTCATCAAGCTACTGGACAGCGGCACACTCCGCGTCGCGGAAAAGCAAAACGGCGCGTGGCTGGTGCATCAATGGCTCAAAAAAGCCGTGTTGCTGTCGTTCCGTATCGAGGACAATCACTTTATCAAGGGCGCCTATAGTGCTTATTACGACAAAGTCGCCGGCAAGTTCAGTGACTACGATGAAATGCGCTTCAAACAAAGCGGCGTGCGCGTAGCGCCTCCCGCGATGGCGCGCAGAGGCTCTTACATTGCTCCGGGCGTGGTGCTGATGCCTTCCTATGTGAACATCGGCGCCTACGTGGACAGCGGCGCCATGGTGGACACCTGGGCCACGGTCGGCTCCTGCGCGCAGATCGGCAAGAACGTACACCTCTCCGGCGGTGTCGGCATCGGCGGAGTGCTGGAGCCGGTACAAGCGAGCCCCACCATCATCGAGGATAACTGCTTCATCGGCGCGCGTTCGGAGGTCGTCGAAGGCGTCATCGTCGAGGAAGGTTCGGTGATCTCGATGGGCGTCTACATCGGACAGAGCACTAAAATCTTCAACCGCATGACCGGGGAAGTCAGCTACGGCCGCGTCCCCGCCGGTTCGGTGGTGGTGTCGGGCAACCTGCCGTCCAAAGACGGCAGTTACAGCTTGTATTGCGCCGTCATCGTCAAGCAGGTGGACGAAAAGACGCGCGGCAAGGTCGGTATCAACGAATTGTTGCGGGACATCTAGTTCATGACCACCGTCTACGGCATCACCCACTGTGAAACCGTGAAAAAGGCGCGCGCCTGGCTGGAGAAGCGCGGCGTAGATTACCGCTTTCATGATTTCCGTAAAGACGGCCTCGATCAAACCCTGCTAAGCACATTCATCAAAAACCTGGGCTGGGAGGCACTGCTCAACAAAAGCGGCATGACCTGGCGCAAATTGCCGGAAAAGGACAAAGCCAAGTTAGATGAGAAGAAGGCCGCCTCTCTCATGCTCGCCCATCCAACGGTCATCAAGCGGCCGGTGCTGGCTGTTGGCGGGAAAACCCTAAAATACCATGTTGGATTCAATGAAAAAAACTACGAAGAAGGAGCACATGGAAGCGAGGAAGCGATAGCGGACGAGCGGTGTGCGACGCCCCCCGCGTAGCCGTAGGGCCGGATGTTTTGTCGGAGTCCGCGCGGTAGCGCGGGTGGAGACAAAATAGGAGGCAACCGACACGGCGTAGAGTCACTGTGGGAGCCATGGCGCGCAACGAAGTGTAGCGCCGTGGCGGACGCAGGACGAACGCGGGCCGCCGAAGGCAATACTCGTCGCCAATTTTTCGCTCCCGAAATCGGATGGATCCATTTCGGGTTTCGCGAAAAATGGCGACGCAATCGACTCTTTTTACCAAGAAGAAATAAATGTCCGACACACTCGACCTTGCCATTGATTTGATCTCACGCCGCTCGCTCACCCCCGAAGATGCGGGCTGCCAGCAGAGCATCGCCGCGCGTCTTGAACCTCTGGACTTCAAAATAGAGCATCTGCGCTTCGGCGAGGTGGACAATCTCTGGGCGAGGCGCGGGAAAGACACCCCCCTGTTCGTCTTCGCCGGTCACACCGATGTCGTACCCACCGGGCCACTCGAACAGTGGCGCTCCGATCCCTTCACGCCGACGCTGCGCGACGGTTATCTCTATGGACGCGGCGCCGCCGATATGAAGGGAGGCATTGCGGCCATGGTCACTG
>JAMDBH010000109.1 GCA_023487615.1 Gammaproteobacteria bacterium | reverse complement strand
ACCCCACGGAACTTACTCCCTATTCCCCCGCCGGCCTGCGCCGCCACGATCGCGCTCCGTTATTCAATACCCGCGCCTTCAAAGAAGGACTGATTGAAGTCCAGGACGAAGGCAGCCAGTTACTGTCCTATCTGCTCTCCCCCAAACGCGGCGAGATGGTGGTGGACTTCTGCGCGGGCGCCGGCGGCAAGACCCTGCACCTCGGCGCCCTGATGGGCAATACCGGGACGCTGTACGCCTTCGACACCTCTGAAAAGCGCTTGGCAAAAATGAAACCCCGCCTCAAACGCGCCGGCCTGGACACGGTACGCAGCGTAGTGATAGAACACGAACGGGATCGCCGCGTGCAACGCCTGCGCGGCAAGATAGACCGGGTACTGGTGGACGCCCCCTGCACCGGCCTCGGCACCCTGCGCCGCAACCCCGATCTCAAGTGGCGGCACGCGGATCTCAAACACCTCACCGATCTGCAAAGCCGCATCCTCACCGCCGCCGCGACGCTACTCAAGCCAGGTGGCCTGTTGGTCTATGCCACCTGCAGCTCACTGCGCGAGGAAAACGACGCAATCGTTAATGCCTTTTTAGAGACCCACCCGGAGTTCAGCCCCCTGCCCGCCTCGGAAACCCTCGCCCGTAAGGGAATAGTCCTGCCCGGCAATAATGGACCCTATCTGCGCCTCTATACCCACCTCCACCACACCGACTGCTTTTTTGCCGCCCTGCTGCAGCGGCAACATTAAAATACTGCCGTCCAAGCCGATTTATGAAATAATATTTAGCTTATTTCGAATAACCTGAATGTGGCACGCCATGATACTTATCCTGAAACAGGACACTGACAAAACCAGCGCCGAGTACCGCCGTTTGCTGGATCATCTGAACAATCTCAAGAATATCCAGATTCGTGTCCACGAAGAGGTCGGTGCGCAGCGCACCCTCACCGAGATCTACCTGATCGGCGACACTCTGTCGCTCGACCTGGAAGACATGAACACCCTGCCGTGCGTCGAGCGCGCGGTGCGCGTCACCGAGGAATACCGGATTCTGGGCCGCCATCACGACGATCAGCGCAACACCCGCTTTGATTACAACGGCGTCACCTTCAGCCAGGACAATTTGAATATCTTCGCCGGACTGTGCGCGGTGGATACGCCCGAACACGTCGAGATGATGATGAAGGCCCTGCGCGACAACGGCCAGGTCTGCACTCGCATGGGCGCCTACAAACCGCGCACCAACCCCTACTCCTTCCAGGGGCACGGCAAGAATTGCTTGCCTTACGTGTTCGAACTCGCCGGGAAATACGGTATCAAGGTGATCGCCATGGAGATCACCCACGAATCTCATCTCGATGAGATTCGCGAGGTGCTGCGTAAGACCGGTAACCCGACCGGCGTCATGATGCAGATCGGCACGCGCAACACCCAGAACTTCGAGTTATTAAAAATCGTTGGGCGACAAAAAGAATTTCCGGTGCTGCTCAAGCGCGGCTTCGGCATCACCCTGGAGGAATCACTGAACGCCGCGGAGTACCTGGCGAGCGAGGGGAACCTCAACGTGGTGTTCGGACTGCGCGGCATGAAGACCAACGCCGGCGACCCGCACCGCAATTTTGTGGATTTCAGCCACGTGCCCGTTGTCAAGCGCCTCACCCGCATGCCGGTGTGCGTGGACCCTTCGCACTCGGTGGGCTCGCGCGACCGCGCGCCCGACGGCATCCTCGATGTCATGCATGTCACCGCGCAAGGCGTGCTGGCCGGCGCGAATATGATCCTGGTGGACTTCCACCCCGTGCCGCACAAGGCGCTGGTGGATGGGCCGCAGGCCCTTCTGGTGGAAGAACTGCCCTACTTTATTGAAGACGTGAGGATTGCGCGCGAGGCCTACGAAAAACGTGTCGCCCTCACGCAGAATTTTATTGCAAGCGGCAAAGCCCCTGCTAAAAGGGCTTTGACCCTTAAGCTTTAGGCTAGGAGGAGCACATGTTGCAGACTATCGAAGTAGAAATTGACGCCACCGGACACATACACCCGCTGGAACCCATATTCAAATTGCCTGTGGGTCGTGCCTTGCTGACGCTGCTGAACCCGTCTGTTGATGAAGCGCTGCAGTTGGCAGAGCCCGCTCTGGCGAAAGATTGGCTGAAACCCGAAGAGGATGCCGCATGGGCACATTTGCAGCCGGTCAAGTAGTTCTTCTGCCATTTCCTTTTTCGGATCTAAGCCGCAGCAAATTTCGTCCCGCCTTGCTACTGGCCGATGCCGAACACGGAGACTGGATAGCCTGCCAGATCACCAGCAATCCCTACGCCGACACACACGCCGTTTTGCTGACGGATGGCGACTTTACATTCGGTGGATGCAACGCCTGAGCCATGTTCGACCCGGCAAACTATTCACTGCCAATGCCTCGTTATTTGCCACCACGGCAGGCGTAATCGCGGCTGACAAGCTGGATGAGACACGGAATACCGTCGTTGCCCTGATTCGGGGGCATGCTACAAGGGCTCTGACTCCTTAGTCGGACCGTCTCCGCTGGCGTAGCCGTGTCCTATAGAAAGAGACGAACTTCTGTTTGCGATTTATTGAGGCGCTTGGAGAGCACGCAGCGCGGTCAATGCACCACCTTTCCCGAGCGCATAGAGCGTATCATCCATCGTAACGGGCGCGGCGAGCAGGCCAGCGTCATCCACCCTGATGCGCGCTGCAAACGCGCCGTCGGTGCGGTTCAGCCAGTGCAGATAGCCTTCAAAATCGCCCACCACAACGTAATCGCCGTACACAGCCGGGGCGGTGACGGCGCGGTCATGCAGCTTGTCCTGCTTCCATAAGATGCCGCCGTCGCGCCGGTCCAGCGCCAGCACGTGGCTTTGATTGTCGGTCACGTAGACCGCGCGCTCATCCACGGTGAGACCAGCCTGCGAATGGATTTCGCGCACCCACACCAGACGGCCCGAGTTGGTGTCCACGGCGGCGAGCCGTCCCTGAAAACTCGCCGCATAGAGGATGTCATCCTGGAGCTGCAACTCGCCGCTGATGTCCACCAGGCGTTCGAGTTCGCTGCGGCCGCGGGGTTCCGCAACGGTAGCTTCCCATAACAGCTTGCCGTCAGTGAGGTTGAGGGCCGCGAGCTTGCCGTTGGCGAGGCCCGCGATGACCTTGCCCTCATGCAACAGGGGCGAACTGGTGCCGCGCAAGGTCAACGCCGGCGTAGAGCTTTGATATACCCAGAGACGGCTGCCGTCGCCGGCCTTCAAACCAAACAGCTTGCCGTCCACCGTGCGCACGACGACGATGCCCGACTCGACGCGGGGTACGGAGAGCACTTCGCTCGACACCTGGGCGCGCCACTTTTCCGCTCCGCTCGCCGCATCGAGGGCGAGCACCTCGGCATCGCGCGTCCCCACCAACACCAGTCCTTCGCCACTGCCGGTCCCGCCGGAGACCGGCGCCTTGGTTTGCACACTCCAAATATTTTGTCCGGTACCGGCCTGATAGGCGCTGACCAATCCCGCGCTGTCTGCGGCAAAGACCTTATCAGAGCTGACACTCGGCGTGAGCTTGACATATTCCTTGGCGCTGCCCACACCCACGCGGGCCGACCACACCGTCTGGACGTTCAGCGTGGCGGTCAACGGAGGTAAAGGCGCGGGGGGAGCGATGTTGTCTTTGCCGGCAAAATAATCCTTAACGGTGCCACAGCCAGAAAGTAAAACCACCAAGGCGGCGGCAACTAGACGATGCATTTTGGAGCGTCGCATCATGGGGCTTTTTTGGCGGCAGGTGGGGGAGCGCCCAAGTCATCCAGTTTTGTCTGGATGAGTTGCTTGATGTCGTCTTGCGCGGCGGCATTCAAGGCACGCTGATAGGCCGTCTGAGCCTCAGCGGTTTGACCCGAGGCAAGATAAAGATCGCCCTTCAACTCTTCATAAGCAGAGAGAAAACTGCCGGGTTGCGCCTGGGAGAGCAGTTTCAACGCCGCGTCGTACTGCCCTTCGGCGAGCATCACGCGCGCCAGCCGCAGCCGGGCGATGTGTTGCAGCTCGTCCTGCTTGGCATGATTCAGCGCCCACTCCAGGTGCTTGTGCGCCTCGCCGAGTTCCCCCCGCTCCAGTTCCAGTTTGGCCAGTGCAAAGGCGGCGAAGACCGCGTAGGACGTCGTCCCGAATCGGTTGATGATGGCCACGCCGCGCTTGAGGCCGGCCTCCGTATCACCCTTGCTCACCTCACCGATGAGCAGTTGATACTCCGCCGACGCCGCCTCACCCTGGCTGCGCGAATAATCGCGCCAGGCCCACGCGGCAAACAGCACGCTGAGGCCAATCACCACACCGGCAATCACGGCCTTGGCGTTTTCCTTCCACCACTTTTTAAGGTCTTCGAGTTGTTCTTGTTCTGTTTGAGATACTTGCACGAATCACTCCCTACTTTCTTAATCCTAAAAATGCTCTTGAACCGCAGAGGACGCAGAGAATACGGACGAAAAACAAATCCTTCGCACGTAGCACTGTGTCACCCGCTGGGTGAGCGGGCTTGTGAAGCTAACCGCTGAGTCTCTTTGCGTTCTCCGCACCCTCTGCGGTGAAACGCCGTTTTAAGATTTATTTAGGCGTCACCGGATTGGCGGCGAGAGCCTGCGCCTCGGCGATATGATTTTTAACCGTGTCGAGCCCCTCCGAATTCGGCGGGAGGGAGGCGACCAGCCTCTGCCAATAGTTTATCGCGCTACGATAGTCTTCCTTCTGAAATGAGGCCATGCCGGCCAGCCATAACGCCTTTTGATTATCAGGATCGAGCTTCAGTGCCTTTTGAAACAATTCGGTGGGTTGCCCGGCGAGATGCTGGTCTTCGTGGCTCAAGGCCATGACCTCTGCGTAATCGGCCAGCAATTGCGGATTGTCGCCCATGAGCGGCAGCGCCTTGGCATAGGCCTCCGCCGCCTCCTTGTAACGTCCCAACACACCGTAGGACAATCCCAGCCTGGCCCAGCCCTCGCCGTCATTGGGATTCGACTTGAGGCGCTCCGCCAGCCGCTGCACCATAATCTCCGGGGAGATGCCGCCGCCCTGGGCACTCTCCATGGGCTGAGGCCCGTGCGTCAACTCCATTTGACTCAATATCGAGTACATGGCCACGGCGAGCACCGGTATGGCGACCGCGACGACGATGGCGGTGCCGCGCGCGGCGCCCGGTTTGTCTCCGGCGGGTTGTTTATCTTGGGGCGTGGACTCCACGTCCCCCAGCAGATTACGCATCAAATCCTGGCGGCTCTGTTCGTAGTGCTCGGCGCTTATGACCTCGTTTCTGAGATCGGCCTCCAGCTCGGCCAGTTGGTCTTTGTGTACCGTGATGTTGAGTTTGTCACGGTCAACGGTGCGTACCCGGCTCTGTCTGAACAACGGAGGTAGCACAAAAACCAGCGCGACGATAATCATCGCGCCCGCAACAATCCAGAACGTCATGTGTTCCCATCCTCACGCACCTTGCTTAATAATGTATTGACGCGGTCATAGTCCTGTTTTGATAACGCGCCAGTCTTAGCCGTACGGACCCGCACCCGCCCCAGATAATAAACAAGCATGCCTATAGCCAGCGCGGCGAGCACAAACGGCCCCCACCACAAGGCAAACGTCATTGGCTTCAGCGGCGGCCGAAAACGCACAAAGTCGCCGTAACGCGCAACCAGATAATCCACCACCTGTTTGTCGGTATAGCCCTTGGTCATCAAATCGCGGATCTCGTTACGCAGATCTATCGCCAGACCGGCGCGCGACGCGGCCAGGGTCTCGTTCTGGCATACCAGACAGCGCAACTCTTCGGACAGTACCATGAGACGATGCTCTATCACAGGGTCGTCGCTTATCCTGTCTATTGACTGTGGCTCGCCCCACACCCAGACGGGGAAACACACCAGCGCGGCTAAAACCAGACGGCGCATCAACCTTGCAACTCCTTGACGAGGGGCAGAATATCCTTGTTGAGCTTTTCGGGTGTCACAGGCCCGATGAGTTTGTAACGGATGATGCCTTGCTTATCTATCACGTAGGTCTCCGGCACGCCGTATACGCCGTAGTCAATCCCCACTCTGCCCTCCTGGTCGAATGCGCTCACCTTGTAGGGATTGCCCAACTGATTAAGCCAGCGCAGCGCCTCTTCACGAGTGTCTTTGTAGTTGAGGCCGTAGATCTCGACTCGGCCGGAACGTGCGAGTTGCACCAGCAGCGGATGCTCCTGCCGGCACGCGACGCACCACGAGGCCCACACATTCAAGAGCGTGACCTTGCCGAGCAAATCCTTGCGGCCGAATTGCTGATTCGCATCCTGAACTTGAGGTAACAGAAATTCCGGCGCGGGCTTGCCTATCAGGGGTGAAGGCACCTCGTGCGGGTTGAGCATGAGGCCGCGCGCCAAAAAGATCACCAGGACAATAAATATCCCTAAGGGGGCGAGATAACGAACCATGGGGTAGATCAGCCGGACGCTTTGGCCCCTGCGTCTGCCAATCCCTCGGCGGGTTCCGGCTCGGAGACGGCGTGGCGGCGGGCGAGACGGTAACGGCGGTCAGTAGCGGCCAGCAAGCCGCCGAACAGCATGCATAACGGTCCCATCCAGATCCACTGCACGAAGGGTTTATAATACAAACGCAAACTCCAAGCCCCGCCCTCGCCTGCAGGCGAACCCAGCGCGATGTACAGGTGACGCAAGAGACCGGCATCAATGGCCGCCTCGGTCATCGGATTCTGCTGCACCAGATAGACGCGCTTTTCGGGCTCCATCACAGGGAGCATCTTATCTCCCTTACTGACCTCTATCCTGCCACGCACCGCCTGGTAGTTCGGGCCTTTTATCTCGGAGGCGCCCTGGAAGCGGAAGGTGTAGCCGGCCAGTTCCACCTTGTCGCCGGGCGCCATGCGCAACTCCTTCTCCAGACTGTATCCGCCGGAGATCGTCACTCCAATGATAAATACCGCGATTCCGAAGTGCGCCAACGACATGCCATAGAATCCGCGCGGCATGCCGAGCGCGGCCGACTTGAATCCGGACACGCCGTTACGCATCAGCTTGGACCACAGGCTCTGCCCCACAGTGGCGATGATCCACGCCGCCATCAACAGCCCCAGGCTGACCATAAACGACCATTTCCCCATCAACACCGGCAACACCAGGGCGGTGACCACACTTGCGGCCAGGGCCCAGCGCAGACGCACTGCAAGCTCAGGCAGGCTCTGCTGCTTCCAGCGCGCGATGGGGCCGATGCCCATGAGAAACACGATTGGCACCATCAAAGGGACAAACACGGCATTAAAATAGGGCGGGCCGACCGAGATCTTACCCAAGCCCAGGGCATCGAGCCCCAGCGGATAAAGCGTACCGAGCAATACAGTAGCGGCGGCGGTGACGAACAGAACATTATTGCCGAGCAAGAACGTCTCGCGCGAAATCAAACTGAAGGCGCCGCCCACTCCGACACTCGGCGCGCGCCAGGCGTACAACAGCAGCGACCCGCCCACCACGATGGCGAGAAACACCAGGATAAAAAACCCGCGCTCGGGATCGGTGGCGAAGGCGTGTACCGAGGTCAGCACGCCGGAGCGCACCAGGAAGGTTCCCAACAGGCTCAGAGAGAAGGCGAAGATCGCGCACAGCACGGTCCAGCTCTTGAAACCGCCGCGTTTTTCGGTCACCGCCAAAGAGTGTATCAACGCGGTGCCGACCAGCCAGGGCATGAACGAGGCGTTCTCGACCGGGTCCCAAAACCACCAGCCGCCCCAGCCGAGTTCGTAATAGGCCCACCAACTTCCGAGAGTGATGCCGAGCGTCAGGAACGACCAGGCGACGGTCGTCCAGGGCCGCGACCAGCGCGCCCACGCGGCGTCCAACTGCCCGCCCAATAGGGCGGCGATGGCGAAGCTGAAAGCCACCGAGAAACCGACATATCCCATATACAACATCGGCGGATGAACGATCAGGCCGATGTCCTGTAACAGCGGATTCAAATCGCGCCCCTCGACGGCCGCGGGAAATAACCGGTCGAAGGGATTGGAGGTGAGCAGCATGAATAACAAGAACCCAATACTCACCAGGCCCATCACCCCCAGCACCCGTGCCACAAAGGCCTCTGGGAGGCTGCGACTGAAGAAGGTCACCGCCACGGTCCAAAGCCCCAGGATCCACACCCACAACAGCAGCGAACCTTCATGGGCGCCCCACAGCGCGGCCATACGATACTCCCACGGCAGCGCCGAATTGGAATTGCTGGCGACATAGCGCACGGAAAAATCGTTAACGATAAACGAATACCACAGACAAACCATCGCTATCATTAAAAATACAAATTGCCCGCGCGCCGCCGGCCGGGCGACCGCCGTCCAGGAAGCGATGCCGCGCGCAGCGCCGGCGATGGGGAGTATGGCTTGTATCAAGGCCATACCCAGCGCCAAAATCAGTGCAAAATGGCCGATATCGGGAATCATTTACCCACCCCTCCTTGCATCAGCGTACCGGAAAATTGCGGTGCGCCTTGCTTCGCCTCTTTCATCGCCTCCGCGACTTCCGGCGGCATGTAATTTTCATCGTGCTTGGCCAATACCTCACTCGCCATAAACACGCCATCCTGCGTCAGCCTTCCTTGCGCAACGACACCCTGGCCTTCGCGGAACAGATCCGGCAGGATACCTTTGTAAATCACCGGCACGCTCTTCACCGTGTCCGTCACCATGAAGTGCACCGTGAGCCCATCGTCCTCGCGCTTGACGCTGCCCTGCTCCACGAGGCCGCCCAGACGCAGATTGCGTTCGTGCGCCTTCTCCACCGTGCCGAGCTGACTGGGACCGTAAAAGTACACCATATTGCCGCGAAAGGCGTTGAGGGTGAGCGCGACGGCGGTGCCTACGCCCAGCAATACTAAAATCACCAGCATCATACGTTGGCGGCGCGGGGTCATGTGCGGCTCCTGTTACGGGCGGCGGAACGCATCAGACTATGCAGCACCCTTTGCTTGTTGCGCAGCGCCGATACGATATTCACGGTGAACACCACCAGCGCGACACCGTAAGAGCCCCACACATAAAAGCCATACCCGCCCATGTGAAAAAATTCAGCGATATTCATTGCCGCTCCTGCCGAGATTGGTTTCTGTTTTGGCCGCCATCTCCTCGATAACCTCCTGCACCCACCCGCTATTGCGCTCGCGCTCCAGCACCTCGCTGCGCGTGCGGATCAGCAGCACGGTGAAAAAAAACAGCTTGAATGCCAGCGCCATCAAGAGCAGCGGAACCAGCATGCTCACGTCTATGGTGGACATGCCCACGCCCAGGCTCTGCGGCTGATGCAGGGTGTTCCACCACTGCACCGAGTAATAAATGATAGGCACGTTGACCGCGCCCACGATGGCGAGCACCGCCGAGGCGCGCGCCGCCGTGCGGCGGTCTTCGAATGCGGATTGCAGCGCCATGTAGCCGAGATACAAAAACAGCAGGATCAGTTCCGAAGTGAGCCGGGCATCCCACTCCCACCAAGTGCCCCACATGGGTTTGCCCCACAGCGAACCGGTTACCAGGGTGAGGAAGGTAAAGGAGGCGCCGATCGGCGCCGAGACCGCAGCGACAATGTCGGCGATCTTGATATTCCAGATCAGCCCTATCGCCGCGGAGACCGCCATCAAGAGATAAATGAACATGGAGTTCCACGCGCTCGGCACGTGGATATACATGATGCGCACGCTGTCGCGTTGCTGGTAATCGGCCGGCGAGGCGAACAGGCCGAGATAAAGTCCCGCCGCCAGCAATAAAAGGGTTGCGCCGCCTAACCAGGGGAGCAACCGCCCGGAGATCGTAAAGAAATACCTGGGGGAACCGAATTTATGTAGCCATACCCACATCGTTATGTCTCACTACTCCACACTGATTCGTAACGCCGCCGCAGCCGCCCACGGGGCCAGGCTCAAGGCCAGGGCCAGCAACGCGCCCAGGATCAACAAATGCGCGGACGCCGAGACGCCGCTGCTTGCCACATCTATCGCCCCGGCCCCGAAGATGAGCACGGGGATATAGAGGGGCAACACCAACAATGATAATAACACGCCGCCGCGCCGCAGCCCTACTGTGAGCGCGACGCCAATCGCGCCAATCAGGCTGAGCACTGGGGTCCCCAACGCCAGGGTGATGACCAGGACCTGAATGGATTCCGCCGGCAAATGCAGCAACACGCCGAGCAACGGCGCCAATACGATTAACGGGAGGCCGGCCACCAGCCAGTGCGCCACCACCTTGGCCAGCACGGTGAGCGATACCGGGTGTGCAGTCAGCAGCAATTGTTCCAGCGAACCGTCCTCGAAATCGGAATGAAACATCCCTTCCAGTGACAACATCGCGGCCAGCAGCGCGGCCACCCAGATCACCCCCGGCGCCAGCGTCTTTAATAAATTGGGCTCCGGACCCACGCCGAGCGGAAACAGGCTCACCACAATGACAAAAAACACCAGCGGATTGACGATCTGCGCCCTGCGGCGCAGTGCCAGGGTCAAATCCCGGCGCACTATTACTTGGAAGACCTTAAGCATCGTCCGTTATTAATCCCGCTGGATGAAGTTAACTTCATCCAGCCAACGCTTACCCCCTCCCTGTGGGAGGGTTGGGGATGCGGCTTCAAACATCTTCATGCCGCATCATGAGCTACCCAAATCCACCCGCGTCACATGCGACTCGGCGATACCCACCGGATGATGCGTGGTGATGACCGCCATCCCGCCGCGCAGCAGATGTTCCGCCAGCATTTTCTCAACCAGTCTCACGCCGCTGCGATCGAGCGCCGTGAACGGCTCATCGAGTATCCATACTGTGGTCTCGATGGCCAGCAGTCGGGCCAGGGCCACCCGCCGTTTCTGTCCCGCGGAGAGGGTACGTACCGGTTGATCGTCAAAATCGCTCATCTCCAGACGCTGCAGCACCTCATCCACGGAGACGGCGGCATTGGCCACCGCGAACCCGCGCGCTATCGCCAGGTTCTCCCTCGGCGTCAGATCTCCCTTTAGTCCGGGGCTATGACCGAGGTAGGCCACTGCGGCCATATACTCCGGCCGCGCCGCTCTAATGTCCCGGCCACACCAACGTACTTCACCCTGGGTGGGCGAGGTCAACCCGCACAGGATCCGCAGCAGGCTGGTCTTGCCACTCCCGTTAGGCCCCTCTATCTGGATTAGGTTCCCGGGCCGCAGCGATAGATTCAGCCCCGTGAACAACAGCCGGTCGCTGCGGACGCACTCCAGATCAACGGCCTCTAAATGTAGTGTTGAAGAGCTGCCTATCTCGGACCTACGGGGCTGTGTCTGCGTTGAGTTCAATACACTGCGGCCTGGTGAGGGATTTTGGAATGCGACACTATAAAAAGGTAAAATTATAACATAAATCCTGTCAGGAACAGGACCGATACCCGCCGGTTTTTTGCTATGATGAGGGCTGCATTTTTTTCATCAGGATCATACTCCATGAAGCTTCTGAAATACCTGCCCCTGAGTCTACTTGGCGCCGCCCTGTTTAATCTCTCCATGGTCCACGGCGCAGAGTCGCCGGCGGCCACATCCCAACAGGCCGCACCCGCGAGTTTGCCTTATAAATGGCAGAACATTAGCACGCGCGCCAAGGTCATGAGCATCGCCTTTGAGGGCGATTATCTATGGCTGGGACTGAACGGTGGCGTCATCAGGCATGATCTGCGCACCTACAAGGATCATGAGCTTTACACGGTACAGAATACGCACGGCGGGCTCATGAGCCCGGGTGTCTATAAAATCGCCATATACGAATAACTCTTTCTAGTTATTTTTTACTAAGGCTAGACTTGATTTAGGGTGCTTTGCTGTGGAGTTCTTAAAGGGATGGATGGAAGGGATTTAAGGAGCAGGATCATTTCTACCCGGTTCTTAACGCCCATTTTACGGTAGATGTGTTGGATGTGGACCTTAACGGTTTCAACGGAAATACTCAGGGTATCTGCAATTTCTTGACTGCGCTGTCCCCGTGATAATAATTCCATGATCTCACCTTCACGGCGGGTGAGTGTCGAGGTGTCCGGGGCGGGGGGCGCCTCCGGCTTGATGATCTCCGAGGAGGTTAAAAAGGCCGAACTGACGGGAGAACCGAGGGCGTAATGACGGATGATGCGTACCAATTCGTGCTGATCAACATCTTTCAGGACGTAGCCCGCCGCACCGGCCTCCAGGCCCATGCTGACATGGGGATTGTCGTGGTGAACGGACAGGATAAGAATTTTAACCTTGGGGCAACAGCCGAGTATGAGCCTTATCGTGTTGACGGTACTGAGCTTGGGCAGGTCCAGGTCCATGAGCATAATGTGAGGCTTTTTTTCCATGGCGAGCGAAAAGGCCTCATGCCCGTCCGACGCCTCTCCGACGACGCGGATATCGGACTCCTGGTTCAGCATAAGGGCTACGCTCTGGCGAAACAGCCTTTGACTGTCTACCAAACCCACTCGTATCAACATAACGTACCCCTCCGCCGCCTGGACGGCATACCCTTTCTTACTCATGCGGAGACTTAGTCACAGCCCCTCTTTCAAATGTACATCAGCCATTATTATTTGGGTAGTGGTTTCCCAAGGGGAAAATTAGGGTGCGCAACATAGACTAAGTCCAACTAGCGCTATGCTGCGACTTGGGAGACTAGCTATAAGTATTTAGAAAGGAAGTCAGCCAAACCTGACTGCGGGATGCGGCGCTGGGCGATATCGAGACGAAGGTGCTTAATGCTGATCTCAGACTGTGTGCATTCATCATTGCCGAGTATCAGGGCGTGGTCGGCGCCGCTCTTGTCGGCACGCTTGAGCTGATTCTTGAAATTACCGCCGCCGGAGTTCATCACCAGCCGCAGTCCCGGCAATGCGTCGCGCAGTTGCTCCGCAAGCACCAGACCACGGCGCTCGGCCTGGTCGCCGACTAATACAAAATAAGCATGTGGAGATTGTCTGGGCGGTGTTAACAAGTTTTCGGTAAGCAGCGCCACCAAGCGTTCTATGCCCATGGCGAAGCCGATCGCCGGTGTGGGTTTGCCGCCAATCTGTTCGACCAGCCTGTCATACCGCCCGCCCGCGCATACGGTGCCCTGCGCGCCCAACTCATCGGTGGTCCACTCGAACACCGTCTTGGCGTAATAATCCAGGCCGCGCACCAGGCGGGGGTTGACCTGATAGCTCAGGCCCGCGGCGTCGAGATGATCCTTAAGCCGTTCAAAATGCGACCGCGATTCCTCATCGAGATGATCGGCAAGCTGCGGCGCGCCGGCGATAAGCGTTTGCATCGCTGGATTCTTGCTGTCAAGGATGCGCAATGGGTTGCTGTGCAGGCGCCGGCGGCTGTCCTCATCGAGCTGATCAAGATGGCCTTCGAAATAACTCGTAAGATGGCTGCGGTAGACCGCCCGCGCTTCGGCGGTGCCGAGGGAATTGATTTGCAACAGCAAATTCTCAAGACCCAGCTTGCGCCACAATCGCGCCGTCATGAGTATCATTTCCGCATCTATGTCCGGGCCGTTGAAACCGAACACCTCGACGCCGATCTGATGGAACTGGCGATAACGGCCCTTCTGGGGGCGCTCATGGCGGAACATCGGCCCGCTATACCAGAGACGCTGGGTCTGGTTGTGCAGTAGTCCGTGTTCTATTGCGGCGCGCGCGCAGCTCGCCGTGCCTTCGGGGCGTAGAGAAAGACTGTCGCCGTTGCGGTCTTCAAAGGTATACATCTCCTTTTCGACAATGTCGGTGACCTCACCGATGGAGCGGGCGAAGAGTTCGGTCTGTTCGACCAGTGGCAGCCGGATCTCTTCATAGCCATAACCCGCGAGCAGCGTGCGCGCCGTCTCT
>JAMDBH010000160.1 GCA_023487615.1 Gammaproteobacteria bacterium | reverse complement strand
GGCGGAGACCGTGACACAGGCAATTATTAATATTCGTTAAGGACTAAGAACCTAGAGACCACTTGAATGGATCGGATGCTCTACATAGCGATGTCGGCGGCAGGCCAAACGATGGCGGCTCAGGCGGTCAACAGCCACAATCTCGCCAACGTCAGCACCCACGGTTTTCGCGCCGATCTGCTCGAGGCGGAGAGCCTTGCGCTGTATGGTCCCGGCCAGCCGAGCCGGGTCTACTCGGGCATCAAAGGGCAGGCGGTGGATTTCGCTGCCGGAGCCATGGTCAATACCGGCCGCGATCTGGACGTCGCCGTTCAAGGCCGAGGCTGGATTGCGGTGCAGGCCAACGACGGCAGCGAGGCCTACACGCGCGCCGGCGATTTGCACGTCAACACCAGCGGGGTGCTGGAGAACGCGAACGGTTATATGGTTATGGGGAACGGAGGGCCGATTACGCTGCCGCCTGCTGAGAAGCTGGAGATTGGCGCCGACGGCACGATTTCAATCCAGCCGCTCGGCCAAACCGCCGCGACGCTGGCAGTGGTGGACAGACTTAAATTGGTGAATCCGGATGTCGGTACGTTGGTGAAAGGCCCGGATGGATTGTTGCGTACGCGAGACGGCATCGCGGCCGCACCGGATGCCGGCGTGCGGGTGAGCGCGGGGAGTCTGGAGTCGAGCAATGTTAACGCGGTGGAGGAGATGGTGAAGATGATCAGCCTCGCCCGCCAGTTTGAGATGCAGGTAAAGATGATGGCGACGGCGCAGCAAGACGATGCCGCCGCTACACAGATTATGCGCATAACGTAATAACTAAGGAGTACAAAAATGAATCCAGCCTTATGGGTCGCCAAGACCGGACTCGATGCACAGCAGATGCGCCTGGCGGTGGTCAGCAATAACCTCGCCAACGTCAACACTACGGGTTTTAAGCGTTCACGTGCGGTGTTCGAGGACTTGTTGTATCAAAATGTGCGGCAAGTGGGTGCGCAGTCTTCACAAAACACGCAACTGCCTTCGGGTTTGTCGCTGGGCACAGGTGTGCGTCCGGTGGCGACTGAAAAATTGTTCACGCAGGGCAACCTGGTGCAAACCAGTAACCCGCTCGATATGGCCATTCAGGGGCGAGGATTTTTTCAGGTCAATACGCCTGACGGCACCCTGGCCTATACCCGCGACGGCTCATTCCAGGTGGATGCGCAAGGTCAGATGGTCACCTCCAACGGTTATATCCTGCAACCCGCGATCACTGTCCCGCAGAACACGATCAGTGTCACGGTGGGTTCGGACGGGGTGGTTTCGGCGCTGGTGGCGGGCAGCACGGCGCCCACCCAGATCGGCAATCTGCAATTGGCCGATTTTATCAACCCCACGGGACTCCAACCGATGGGTGAAAATCTCTATCGTGAATCCACAGCGAGCGGTTCACCGCAGACGGGCAACCCGGGATTGACGGGGCTCGGCACTCTGGTGCAGGGGTCGGTGGAGAGCTCCAATGTAAACGTTGTGGAAGAGCTGGTGAACATGATTGAGACACAGCGCGCCTATGAGATGAATTCCAAGGCGATCGCAACGGCCGATCAGATGTTGCAGTACGTGAATAATAATTTGTAGGGCCGACACATTCGGCCGATTTGTGCGAATGAATTCGTACCTACGACGGAGCGAGGATAGATGATGCGGAATACCATCAAATTAGCTGTGACCTGCCTGTGTCTGGCCCTACTGGGTGGTTGCGCAACGACCACGGCGGTGCGTGATCCGGCCTATGCCCCAATACGTCCTGTTGAGCGGGACGCCGCGCAGGCGGCTGCGCCCGCCGCCTCGGCTCAAGGTTCCATCTATCGGGCGGGTCATGAAATCTCGCTGTTTGAGAATCAACGCGCGCGGCGGGTGGGTGACATTCTCACGATCCGTTTGGTGGAAAAGACAGACGCCAACAAAAAGGCCAAAACCAACACTAAAAAGGAAAACGATGTATCCATTGCCAACCCGACGCTGTTTGGCAAGTCGCCCACTTTTGATTTGCTCACCTCGCATGACAACAATTTGGGCTTTGGACTCAACTCCAATCAGGACTTCAGTGGTGAGGGCGACAGTGCACAGAGTAACAGTCTGACCGGCAGTGTCACCGTCTCCGTGGTCGAGGTACTGGCCAACGGTTACCTGGTGGTGCGCGGCGAGAAGCTGCTCACGATAAATCAGGGTGACGAACATATTCAAGTAGCCGGCATCGTGCGGCCGGCGGATATCCGCGCCGACAACACTGTGCTGTCTACTCAGGTGGCCGACGCACAAATCACCTATGCCGGCAAGGGACAGGTAGCCGATTCAAATGCGGCGGGTTGGCTGGCGCGCTTCTTCCTGAGCGCGTTGTGGCCATTCTAATGGGTATTTTTCCTTATCCCCTCTCCCCCCGGGAGAGGCTAGGGTGAGGGAAAAACAGGGCAAAGGGTAAAGAGAAAAGGGCAAAGGGAAAAGGAACGAAATAATGACTAAGCCAATATATAAGCGAATTATCACACCGCGCAGAGGAAAGACAATTCTTGTCGCCCTCTTTTCCCTTTTCCCTTTACTCTTTTCCCTGCCCTGTTT
>JAMDBH010000095.1 GCA_023487615.1 Gammaproteobacteria bacterium | reverse complement strand
GCGCTCGATTTTGCCCGGCGGCAGGGGCTTGGCGAGCATCTCGTCGGTCACGCGAACGACGCGGATCTTGTGCCCGGTGTATTCCTCGATGTCGGGCAGGGAAAAGGCGTACTCCTCGCAGGCGAAGCTGATCGCATCGCCGCTCGCCCCGGCGCGGGCGGTGCGGCCGATGCGGTGCACGTAATCTTCTCCGTCCTGCGGAAGATCGTAGTTAAATACATGGCTGACCGCCGGGATGTGCAAGCCGCGCGCCGCCACATCGGTGGCGACCAGAATCGCCAGGTCGCCGCGTTGAAAGTCACCGAGCAGCCGCTGACGTTTACTCTGCGGCACGTCGCCGGACAGTACCGCGGCGCTGAAGCCGTTGCCTTCCAGATAACTCCACACCCGCTGGGCGACGGCCTTGGTGTTGACGAACAGGATGGTGCGTTTCGGGTCCATGTGGCGCAGCAGGCCGATCAGCAGGGCGATCTTCTCGTCCTTGCCGACGTGATAAATCGTCTGGGTAACCTTGTCCGCGGTGACGGTGTCAGTCTCGACCTCGACCAGTTGCGGATTGTTCATGTGTTCATAAGCCAACTCGTTCACGCGATGCGACAAGGTGGCCGAGAACAGCATGCTCAGGCGCTTTTCCGGCGGCGGCATGCGGCGCAGCAGAAAGCGTATGTCCTTGATAAAGCCAAGATCGAACATGCGATCCGCCTCGTCCAGTATCATGAAGTAATCAATGATGCGGCCGGGCGTTCCGATCAGGATGTCTACGCCCTGTTCCAGCGAGGCGCGCTGTGTCTCGTAGCCGGTGCCGCCGTAGATCAGTCCCAGACTGAGTCCCGTGTGCGAGACCAGGACTTGCGCGTCTTTGTGAATCTGGATGGCGAGTTCCCGTGTCGGCGCCAGAATCAGGGCGCGCGGTTGATTCGGTTTACGTTGCGGATGGGCAGGGTGTTTAAGCAGATGATTGAGCAAGGCCACTAAAAAGGCCGCGGTTTTGCCGGTGCCGGTCTGCGCCCGGCCGGCGACGTCCTTGCCTGCAAGCAGCAAAGGAAGGGCCTGGGCCTGGATCGGCGTACAGTATAAAAATCCTGCATCTTCAATGCCTTGCGCTATGGAATGAGGCAAATCGAAGGTGCTGAAGGCGATGTCTGTGAGATGTGTTTCGCTCATCGAACAAACAGGATAACAGAAATAGGCTTGAAAAACGTAGTCAAATCAGGTCACAATGTAACCGCCGGGTGCTGTCCAAACTTGAATTACAGCCCGGCAACCTCCATAGTACAGATCCAAATACCCCTACTGAGGCAGATAGTGTGAGCGAAAACATCCTGCATGTGAGCGATGCCACCTTCGAGACGGACGTGTTGAAATCCCCCCAGCCGGTGCTGGTGGATTACTGGGCGGATTGGTGCGCGCCATGCAAGATGATTGCTCCGATATTGGACGAGATCGCCGATGAATATGCGGGCAAAATCAAGGTCGCCAAGCTCAACATAGACCAAAATCCGACCACGCCTCCGCGCTATGGCATTCGCGGCATACCCACCCTCATGCTGTTTAAGGACGGCAACGTCGAGGCGACCAAGGTGGGCGCCTTATCGAAATCCCAGTTGACTGCTTTTATTGATACCAATTTGTAAGATGATGTGCCTTTTAGCTGATGCACAAAATAGGTTTTTGAGGTGAGCAAAAGACTAGACCCCTTAATCAGCGAGTGATAAAGTAACGACAATAATACGGGCACCTCTAAAAATGCGTCTTTTGTCTTTATGCGGCGTTGGAATTCTGCTCAAAATGCTCATGTACTAGCGTGTACACTCCGCCTTCTCGCAGAATTCCGCCTTGCCTAAAGACAAAATCCACTATTTTTAGAGGTGCCCATACGTAAACGTAAGTGACATCCTGCCTCGCCGGCAGCTCCCCCGATACGCATACGCTTCATCCCAGGCAGCCGCCTGGACAATCCTACCTTACACAGCAACTTCTTCACCTTCGGAAACTACACATACATGAACCTGACTGAACTCAAACAAAAAAGCGCCGCCGACCTCATAGACCTCGCACTATCCATGGGCGTCGAGGGCATGGCCCGCTCGCGCAAGCAAGACGTCATCTTCGCCGTCCTCAAGGCCCACGCCCAAAAGGGCGAGGATATTTTCGGCGATGGTGTACTGGAAATTCTGCAAGACGGCTTCGGTTTCCTACGCTCCGCCGACAGCTCCTATCTCGCAGGCCCGGACGATATCTACGTCTCCCCGAGCCAGGTGCGGCGCTTCAACCTGCGCACCGGCGACACCGTGTCCGGCAAGATACGTCCGCCGAAGGAAGGGGAGCGCTACTTCGCCCTGCTCAAGGTGAGCGAGATCAATTTCGAGGCGCCGGAAAACGCCAAGAATAAGGTACTGTTCGAAAATCTCACCCCGTTGTTCGCCAATGAGCGCCTCACCCTGGAGCAGGGCAACGGCAGCACCGAGGATATCACCGCGCGCGTCATCGATTTGATCGCCCCCATCGGCAAAGGCCAGCGCGGACTGGTAGTGTCCCCCCCCCAAGGCGGGCAAGACCATGATGCTGCAAAACATCGCCCAGTCCATCGCCGCGAGCCATCCGGAGTGTTATCT
>JAMDBH010000080.1:13883-14284 GCA_023487615.1 Gammaproteobacteria bacterium | reverse complement strand
ATGAGCAATAAATCCCGCGCCAGTCCCGCCGTCTCGGCGCTCTCGGGAATGCCGGGTAATCCCAAGCGGGTGCTCACCTTGCCCTCGTGCGCGCAGCCGCCGTGTGACAGCCAGTAATCCTGCGCGCGCAAGATCAGCAACAGGTTATGGGTGGCGGCGTATTCCATCGCCCGGCGCATGACCAGGGTATTGGTGACCGGCCGGCCGGCGTTGCTGATCGCAACGCAGCCGGTCTCGGTCAGGGCCATCATCTCTGCGATCTCATTGCCGGCGAGCCCCTTGGTGAGGGCGCCGAGAGGCAGTACATGCGCCTTGCCGGCCTGTGCGGCGCGGTGATGAATCAGTTCGACCACGGCAGGGGTGTCTATCACCGGGTCGGTGTCGGGCGGACAGCACAGGGT
>JAMDBH010000080.1:0-13873 GCA_023487615.1 Gammaproteobacteria bacterium | reverse complement strand
CCAGCGCTCGCCGCTGCCGCGGTTTCGCTGGCGATGGTCGCCTTATGGGGCTGACCGGGCTCGCGTAGCCGCGCGCACAGGTCTATCAGCCCCGGGCATACGACCTGGTGTCGGACAACTATCTCACGATCAGCGGTGAAGCCGTCGGGCGCCTTGCCCAGCGCAACGATTTTTCCCTCGGCGACATACACATCCTGGACCTTATCCACGCGTTGGGCGGGGTCTATGACCCGGCCTCCGGAAATGCGCAGGCGCATCACTTGGTTTTCCTTGCGGTCATCGCTTCGCCCGCCTCCGCTGCAAGCGGACGGACACGCATCGCCAGCGTCATGATGGCCATGCGCACCGCGATACCGTGACTCACCTGCTGCAGAATCACCGAACGCGGGCCATCGGCGACGGCGGAGTCCATCTCCACGCCGCGATTGATCGGTCCGGGATGCATGATGATGACGTCCGGCTTGGCGTAGGCCAGCTTCTCTTCGGTGAGGCCGTAGAGGTGAAAATATTCGCGTTCGCTGGGCAGATGCGCGCCCTGCATACGCTCGCGCTGCAGGCGCAGCATCATGAGCACGTCCACATCGCGCAGGCCCTCGCGCAGGTCGTGATAGACGTGCACGCCGAGCGTTTCGATCTGCGCCGGCAGCAGAGTGTGCGGCGCGATGACGCGCACCGCCGGTACGCCGAGCGTGGTGAGGGCGTGGATCTGCGAACGCGCCACGCGGGAGTGCAGGATGTCTCCCACGATCGCCACGCAAAGCTTGCCGAAGTCGCCCTTGTGGCGGCGCACGGTGAACATGTCGAGGATGGCCTGCGTGGGATGCGCGTGGCTGCCGTCACCCGCGTTGATGACGCTCACGTGCGGTGCGACATGCTGAGCGATGAAATGCGCGGCGCCGCTCTCGGCGTGGCGTACCACGAACATGTCGCAGTACATGGCCTCCAGGTTGCGCAGCGTGTCGAGCAGCGATTCGCCCTTGGTGGTGGAGGAGGCGCTCACGTTGATGTTGAGCACGTCCGCCGACAAGCGCTTGGCGGCGAGTTCAAACGTCGTCCGGGTGCGGGTGCTGGGCTCGAAGAATAAATTGACGATGGTTTTGCCGCGCAGCAGCGGCAGCTTTTTCACGGCCTGTTCGCTGGTCACGGCGAACGACTCCGCGGTGTCGAGGATTTCAGTGAGTAACGAGGGTGAAAGCCCCTCAATGGTGAGAAAGTGGCGCAGACGGCCTTGGGGGTCTACTTGAATGTTGCCTTGCCTCACTTATAAGCGCTCAGTCACGCTTGCGACGTACATGGAAGAACTAGTGCCGCGGGAGGCAGGACGCCGGGAGCGGCCGTATGCTCAGCCGCAACGGGTCGGGGCCGTGCAATTTGATATGTTCGTTGCTGTTGAGTTCCATACGCTGTCCGGTCACCGCCGCCTCGATAGGCAGCTCGCGCGCACCGCGATCCACCAGCACTGCGAGCATTACGCTCGCCGGGCGGCCGTAGTCGAAGATCTCGTTGAGAGCGGCGCGCAGCGTGCGGCCGGTGTACAAGACATCGTCCACTAGCATGACGTGCCGGTTGTCGAGATCGAAGGGCAGGTGCGAGGGCGTCACCTGCGGGTGCATGCCGATGCGCGTGAAGTCGTCGCGGTAGAAGGAGATGTCCAGCGTGCCGAGCGGTTCGCGGATGTTGAGGAGGCGGTGCAGCCGTTCGGCGAGCCACACCCCGCCGGTGTGAATGCCGATCATCAGGGGATCCGAGATGTTCCGCTTCCTTAATAAGGCGGTAATCTCATCCGCCATTCTTGCCAGCAACGACTCTACATCAATGTCCAAAAAATCACTCACGAGTTAGTCCTCCCTGGCAGATCTTGCAACCAGGTGTGCAGAATCACCTGGGCGGCAAGGCTGTCTATGTCCTGTTTGCTGCGGCGTTTCACGGGGTGCAGGCCGTGAGCTTCGTGGGAGCTCAGCCGCTCGTCCACGGTGTGCACGGGGAGTTTATAGCGGCCGTGCAGTTCCCGGCCGAAACGCCGCGCGGCGCGGGTCATGGTGTGCTCCGAGCCGTCCAGATTGAATGGCACGCCCACCACCAGCGCGTTTGGCCGCCAGGTTTCGATGATGCGGCTGATGGCCGTCCAGTCGGGGTGCGCACCGGTCACTCGCACCGTCTCCAGCGGGGTTGCGGTATGAGTCAACGGTTGCCCTACCGCGACGCCGATACGGCGGGCGCCATAGTCGAAGCCGAGTACCGGCTGGGCGTCGTGATTCATTCTAATAAAGCTCTTGCACCGCAGAGGACGCAGAGAATATAGAGGAAAAAACAAGTGCTCAGCTCATTGCGTCGCGTCACCCGCTGGGTGAGGAGGCTTGTTAAGCTAACCGCTTGAATACTTTTGTATTCTCCGCGCACTCTGCGGTGAAACGCCGTTTTTAGACTCATGGGCGCCTCATGCGTGTCCCACCTCGCCGGAAAGATTACTAATGTCCACACCGAGCAAGGCGGCTGCCTCACTCCAGCGTTTTTCGTAAGGCGTTTCGAACAGGATGCGCGCAGTCGCTCCTTGGGCCTGGCCGTTTAGCCAGGCGTTTTGGGCGAGCTCCTCTTCCAGTTGGCCCGGCCCCCAGCCGGCATAGCCGAGCGCCACCAGGGCCTGGCCGGGAAATTCACGGCGTGCGATGGCGGTCAGGATATCACGCGAGGTGCTGAGCCCAAGGGTGTCGGTAATCGGCAGGGTGGATTCCCAATGTAGCAGCGGCTGGTGGAGGATGAAGATCCGTTCGTACTGGACAGGGCCGCCCATGCACACCGGTTCATTGGCGATCTCATCGTCGCCGCCTTCTATGTTGACCTGCCGGAGGATCTCGCCGAGACGGATGTCGAGCGGCCGGTTGATGACGATCCCCATCGCACCGTCGCTGTTGTGTTCGCAGATATAGGTCACGGTGCGAAAAAAGTTCGGGTCCGCCAGGGCGGGCATGGCGATCAGGAAGTGATTCGTTAGGTAGCCTGATTCAAGCATAGTGGAGACGCCATATATAGTATCGGCCAAAGACGAACCTGATACAAGGGCTTAACATCAGGGATTAGGGATTAGGGATTAGAAAAAACCCTAACCGCTAACCGCTAGCCCCTGCTTCACTGGCTGGCGAGACGGTTATCCTTCAGAAACTGCCAGGTGCGGGTGATGTGCAGGATATCGGTGTCCTTGCGGATGTCATTGGGAAAGGGCGCGTAGGGCGCGGCGAGCTTGACGATGCGCAGCGCGGCGTCATCGAGCACTTTATACCCTGAGGAGCGGCGCAAGGTCATGTTGTTGATGCTGCCATCGGGGTTGAGGGCCACGTCCAGAATCAGGCTGCCCGTCAGGTTGCCGCGCTTGGCCTCATCGGGGTAATTGAGATTGCCGATACGCTCGACCTTGACCCGCCACGCCTCCATATAACTCGCGTATTTATATTCCTGGGTCTTGGCCGAAATGAATGTCTGGCGGGGACGCTGGGCGTAGGCCAGCGCGGAGTCGCTGATCTGCGCGCTCAGGCTCGCCATCTGCAGGCTGCGGCTGACCAGTTCCGCGGCGGACGGCAACGCGGGCGGTGCTGTCGCTGGTTTGGGTGCGGGTTTGGGTGCGGTCTTCACTTCTTTTTTGCCTTCAGGTTTGGTTAAGACCGGTCTGGCTTCTTGCTGCTGCGGCACGGTGGGCTCAGGTTTGGCCACTGGTTCGGGAGGCGGCGGTTCGACTACCGGCTGAGGGGCGGGTTCGACGCCGGTCTGGGGCGCGGGTGTGAGGGCGGGGAGAGTGGTAATCACCTGTACCCGCTCCGCGGTATTGCCGCCGCCGTCCTGATTGGCCTGGGCTAGATAGTCGGCCTGTTCGGGCGGTTTCTCCTCAGACCGCGTCACCAGCGTGATTTCCATGACGGGCAAGTTGTCACGCAGGGGTTTGAGCACAAACTGTTCGATGCTCACCCCCAGTATCACGATGGCGTGCAGCGCCGCCGCCAGAAACAGGGTGAGCCCCAGCCGGTCACGCTCGGTCACCGGCAGCGGGGTGGACAGGGCTGAGGATAAGGCGGTCATCCAGACATCTTTTCCAGCATGGCAGCTGTTATTATACCGCTGACCACGCCAAAACTCACGGCCGCCGTCATCAGCACCGGCAATAGGTGCAGCAGGCCGGGGTGCGGGATAAATAAGGTATAGGCCACCCAAAACTGGCCCGCCATGTGGGCCATTGCGGCGAGCACGCTGTACCCCACCGGACCTAGGGCCGCCCCGCGCAGATGGCTGGAAATCATCCAGCCTGCCGCCAGCACGGCCGTGCTTGCCAACGCTCCGCTCAAGCTTAACATGAACGTGGGTGAGAGAAAGGCGCCGAGCAGCAAGCTCCCGACCAGCACCCGCAACAGCGTCACCCACACCGCCATGCGTAGCCCATAGCGTATCAACACTGCGATCGTAATCACGTTGGCTAGCCCCGGCTTGATGCCCGGTAACGGACTCGGCAAGGCGCTCTCCGCGATATGGATAGTGATCGCAAGCGCCGTGAGCCAGGCGATCAGATGATCTTCGCGGGTGGTGGTAAGCTGGCGGGTCATGGTCATGTTGTATCAGGTAAGTAGTCTGAATATAACCGCAGAGGACGCAGAGGAGGGGCCTTTACAAACTACTCCCAAGACGTCCCTGAACAATAGTAATTCCGAGAGGGAAGTATTTGAACCTCTGCGTCCTTTGCGGTGAGTTTATGCCCGTCCTATAAGTAATAGGGTAGACGTGAGGCGGCGCACGGGCTAAAAATTAATCGCATCAAAGCGCGGCTCGCGGCCGATGACCTGCACGCTGATACGATTCGGCAAGCAGGCGGCGAATTCGCCGCTCAAGGCAAGCCAGCCGCTATGCACGCACTGCTTGCCGTGGCAGGGTGAATCCACGAAGCGAATCTTACCGTCCTTGATTTCCAGCAGGCTAACGCCCAGCGTGCCTGGGATCTTGATGCGCTGATTTTTGTAGAGCGATACCACGGCCGCCTCCTTGCCGCCCACCAGAATGCGCGCCTGCTCGCCGTGGCCGCCTTCGCCCCAGTAGCGGAGGTACAGGAATGACAGTAAGGCGACAGCGCACAGCATCACGACGGCATCGGCGTGGGTGATGGACTTCATAGGGCCGAAACAATCTCCACCTTGGGCGGCGGCGTGACCTCAAAATGTATGCGCTTGGTGAGCGCCGGGTCCATGTGTACGATGCCTTGCTCGTCTATCATCATCACCTGTTTCACGCCCATGTCACGTGCTGTTTTCTGCCAGCCCTTCAAGCCGGCGGCCAACAACGCCGTGCTTGCAGCATCGGCGGTGGTCGCGTCGCTGTGCACGACAGTCACCGAGGTGACCCCGCGCGCCGGATAACCGCTGCGAGGGTCAATAATGTGATGATAACGCTTGCCTTGATAATCATAAAAACGCTCGTAGGTGCCGGAGGTGACGATGCTCTCATCGCCCTGCATTTCAACCGAAGCGATGATGCCGCTGCCGCGCGGGTCGCGGATGCCGATGCGCCACGGCCGGCCGCCGTGCTTGCCGATCACGCGGATGTCGCCGCTGGCGTTCACGATGGCGTTTTGAATACCGAGCTTGCGCAGGTGCGCGATGGCGACATCCACCGCATAACCCTGGCCGATGGCGCCGAAATCCAATTGTACCGCGGGATTGTTACTCTTGAGAGTATGGCCTTCAATCTGTAACGCATCCATCGAGGGGTGTGCGGCGACCAGCGTCTCTATGGTTTTTGCATCAGGCGGGGGGCCGTGCGGCTCATCGCTGTGAAACCCCCAGGACGCGATGAGCTTGCCGACGGCCGGGTTAAATAAACCGCCGCTCTTCGCCGATAATTCTTTCGCTTCTGCAATCAACGCTATCATCTCGGCATCAACGTTTGCCGCCGCGCCGGATTTTATGGTTTCATTGATGCGTGTTAAGGGGCTTGCCTCCCAGGCGTGCCAGGTGGTGTGAATGCGGTTGAAGTCCTCGGCAATCGCAGTGCTTGCGCGTCGCGCAACGTCCGGCTCCGCCCCCCAGATGCTGATGTCCACTAGGGCTCCGAGGGCGAGAATTTGTTCTTGATAAAGGGGCTCCGGGTTGCTACATGAGCCTAGTAGCAAGTAGCAAGTAGCGAGTAGCAAGGTGGTTTTGATTTTCCTTGTCACTTGCTACTCGCCACTTGTTTCTCAACCACATCAAGAAACTGCCCTGCAATGTTTAATCCATACAAAGCATCCAGTTCCCTTATGCAGGTAGGACTGGTGACGTTGATCTCGGTAAGGTAATCGCCGATGACGTCTAGCCCTACGAACAATAATCCCTTTTCCCGCAGCACCGGCCCCACCTGTTCGCAGATCCAGCGGTCACGCGGCGAGAGCGGCACGCCCACGCCGCGGCCGCCGGCCGCGAGATTGCCGCGCGTCTCGCCCTCGGCGGGGATGCGCGCCAGCGCATAAGGGACAGGCTCGCCGTTGATCATCAGGATACGCTTGTCGCCCTCGCTGATTTCGGGAATGAATTTTTGCGCCATGACGAAACGCTGTTCGTTCTCGGTCATGGTCTCGATGACCACGTTGAGATTAGGATCGTCCGCGCGTAACCGGAACACCGAGGCGCCGCCCATGCCCCCCAGTGGTTTCAAAATAATATCGCCAAACTCGTTCAGAAAATCGCGCAATCTCATTTTGCTGCGGGTGACCAGCGTCGGCGGTGTGCACTGCGGAAACCGGGCGGTAAATAATTTTTCATTGCAATCGCGCAGCGATTGCGGTTTATTCACGACCAAAACGCCTTCGGTTTCCGCACGCTCCAATAAATACGTGGTGTATATATACTCCATGTCGAACGGCGGGTCCTTGCGCATGAGAATGACATCGAGCGTGCTAAGAGACTCTACCGTTTCGGCTCCTAAATCGAACCAGTGTTCGGCATTGTCCTGTACGCGTAGTGTGCATATGCGCGCAAATGTTTTTCCGTCGCGCAGAAATAAATCACCCTGCTCCATATAGGCGATCGGCCAACCGCGCCGCTGCGCCTCCAGCAGCATGGCGAAGGTGCTGTCCTTTTTGATGTTGATGGCGGCGATGGGGTCCATGACCACGCCAAGCTTGAGTGAGGCGTGAGGAGTGAGGAGTGAGGCGCCTGCGGCCGGTGAGGAGTGAGGTGTGAGGCGTGAGGTGTTGCTATGCCTCACTCCTAACTCCTCACTCCTTACTGTTTTTCTCACCCCTCATTCCTCACAGTCGCTAACTCTCTCGCCGCCGCGACCAGGGCCAGACGGGCGATCACGCCGTAGGCATAGAAGCGATTCGGATCAGCGTCGGGTGCTTGATTCATGTCGGGAGCATTACAGGGCTGGGCAAAGGCAAGCGGCTCAAAGTGCATCCCCGGCGCATTGAGGTTTTCGTCCACGCCGCGATTTTTGTGTACCCGGTAGAAACCGCCGACGACGTAGTGGTCTATCATGTACACCACCGGTTCCGCGACCGCCTCTTCTACGCCCCAGTTTTCGAAGGTGTAAACCCCTTCCTGCAAGATCACCTGGGTGACCGCCTGGCCGCCCTTGGAGGCCGCCATCTTGGTGCGCTGCTTGCGGTTCAACTCCCGCACCTGCTCGCTGCTGTAGACGCTCATGATGCCCATGCCATAGGTGCCGGCGTCGGCCTTGACCACTACGAAGGGACGCTTGTCGAGGCCGTATTCGTCATATTTGTGCTGGATAGTGGTGAGCAGCGCGTCCACATTTTTGGCGAGACAGTCCTCACCCTCGCGCTTCATAAAGTTGATCTCGCCGCACTGCCGGAAGTAGGGGTCAATCAGCCACGGGTCTATGTCCACCAACTCGGCGAACTCTATCACGACCTGGCGGTACTGTTCGAAATGCTGGGACTTGAGGCGGCTGGACCAGCCCATGGCGAGCGGCGGGACGACCGGCTGTTCCAGTCCTTCAAGCATGGCTGGGACACCTTCGGAGAGGTCATTGTTGAGCAACACCATGCAGGGTGTGAAGCCGGCTACGCTCACCGTGTCGCCGTCCCGGACGATGGGTTCCAGACGCAGCTTCCGGCCGGATGCCAAAATAATGTCGCTCGGGCTCTCAAGATTCGGCAGCAAGGAGCCGATACGTACCTCGAAGCCGGCTTTCAGAATGATGTCCCGCAGGGTGGCCAGGCTCTCCAGATAAAACGGATTGCGGGTATGACTTTCGGGGACCAGCAACACCCTGGCCGCGCGCGGGCAGGTATGCTCGATGGCGGACTGGATCGCCTGGATGCACAATGGCAGAAAGGCCGGATTGAGATTATTGAAGCCTGCGGGAAACAGATTGGTGTCCACCGGAGCGAGTTTGAACCCGGCGTTACGCAGATCTACGGAGGCATAAAACGGCGCGCGCGTTTCCAGCCACTGGCCGCGCAGCCAGCGCTCGATGCCGGCCTGGTGTTTGAGGAACAGCGATTCGATGTGCTGCAACGGCCCGTTCAACGCAGTGGTCAGGTGAGGAACGATGTGCAGCGGTTCGGGTTTCATCAGGTCACCTTGAGAGACTTCAGGAGTGTCAATAGATTGGCTACCGCCGCGATCTGCTCCATAAACGGCAAAAGTACTAGCGCGCGATTAAATATTAGGATAATACTATATGGCTGGGTGCTGCGGTACCACAATAAGATCTTCTAGCCGTGCGGATACAGCGCCGGCGGCGGGCAGGTTAGCGTGCGCTTATCTGCATCCGAGAGCAGACCGCGACGTACAGGGACGTACTAGTGTCGCGGGAGGCAGGACGCCGGGAGCGACCATGGCGGGTGATTATTTATGATAGGGGCGTTGAGTATGGACAATGAGTTTGCAGGCCTGAAGGTCATGGTCATTGACGACAGCAAGACCATCCGCCGCACCGCCGAAACCCTGCTGAAAAAGGCCGGCTGCGACGTCATTACCGCGGTGGACGGCTTCGAGGCCCTGTCCAAGATCGCCGATCAGCGGCCCGACATCATCTTCGTAGACATCATGATGCCGAGGCTGGATGGCTATCAGGCCTGCGCCCTCATCAAACACAACCAGCTTTTCAAGACCACGCCGGTGATCATGTTGTCGAGCAAGGACGGGCTGTTCGACCGCGCCCGTGGCCGCATCGTGGGGTCGGAGCAATACCTCACCAAACCGTTTACCAAGGAAGAGCTGTTCAGCGCGATCAAGCGCTATGTGGTCAAACCGCATTGAGAACTCCGCCGGGTAAGGCATAATGGCATGCAGTTTGCTTAGATTTGAGCACTATGCAAGGCTTTACTGGTTAAATGACTTGATTTTAGGAGACGAGGGAAAGAATGGCGCGCATACTTATAGTGGATGACTCTCCTACCGATACCCATGTACTGAAGACGCTGCTGGAGCGCAATCAGCACGAGGGGTTGACGGCCGGCACCGGGGAAGAGGCTATCGCCAAGGTCAAGGAGATCAAACCGGACCTGATTCTGATGGACGTGGTATTGCCCGGCATCAGCGGTTTTCAGGCCACGCGTCAGATCAGCAAAAATCCGGATACGGCCAATATCCCCATCATCATCGTCACCACCAAGGATCAGGAAACAGACCGGGTGTGGGGGCTGCGGCAGGGCGCCAAGGATTACGTGACCAAGCCCGTGAACGAGACGGAACTGCTGGATAAGATCAAGGCCGCGCTGGGTAGTTGAGGGTATAACTGAATGGGGCTGCGTTGATGACTCAATCTGCATCTAAAAGTCCTGTGGCCCTACTGCGCGATATCGATCGGCGCAGTAAACAACATGCGATGGGTCTGCCGCGCCAGGAGGAGGTCAAGAAGACCTGGTCGGGCATCGCGTTTAGATTGGGTGAGGCGTTGCTGGTCGCTCCCCTGATGGAGGTGCGCGAGATACTGACCTATCCCGGTTTATCCCAGGTGCCGAGGGCGAAGTCCTGGCTGAAGGGCATCGCCAACGTACGCGGCAATTTGTTGCCCATTATCACGTTGCAATCGTTTCTGGGCAGACCGGCCCCGATTATAGGGCGCCGTAGCCGGGTCCTGGTGGTGCAGCATGCGGGGCTGTTCGCGGGATTGGTGGTGGATGAAGTGCTGGGCATGAAACATTTTCTGGAGGAGGAGTACAACTCTGCGCCGCCGGCGGATATCAATCTCGCCAGGGAGTACTTGCGCGGCAGTTATAAGCACGGAGAGGAGCAGTGGCCGATATTCAGCACCCATAAACTGGTGCAAAGCCCCTCCTTCCTGCAGGCGAACGCCTGATGGGAATCTCTAAAAATTGCGCCCCCAAGGCGCTCGAAGTGATTTGATGACCGTTACCCGCTTGGCAGGTAACATGACAACGTTGGTTGGCAGGGAGTAATGTATGGAAATAAACCCTCGTAAGACACTGGGCCGCGACCGAGAATTGGTAATCCTGATCGGCGCCTTGGTCACCTTTATTGTCCTGCTGGCGTTTAACTTCGGTTATGTGGGACAGCAATCCAACTACGATAAGGAATACATCAGCCTGGCCGGCGAATTGCGCGTGCTGTCGCAACGTATCGCCAAAAACGCCGAGGTGGCCGTCACCCGTTCGGAGGCCTTCCCGCAGTTGAAGGACGCGCGTGACCAGTTCGCCCAGATCGTTTCGCGCCTGAAGGGCGGCAATACCCTCACCGGCCTGCCCCCTACGCCCGATGCCGCGACGTCGCAGCTCGGCAAGGTGGAGAAGGAGTGGAAGCGCTATGGCGCCAACGCCGATGTTATCTTGAGCAACGAGCAGTTGGTGAAAGCGTCCACCGAGTTCGTCAAGACGATTAACGAGCTAAGCCCCAAATTGACCAAGGCCTCCGAGGGTCTGCTGGACGCCCTCATCAAAAAAGGCGCGCCGGTGGAGAAAGCGACTCAGGCGGAAGGTGAAAGAGCCATGACGCGGCTGATGGCGCAGCAGGAAAATATCGCCGTCGCGGGGCGTCTGGTGGCGCTCAGCCAGCAGATCGCCGCGCACGTCAACAAGGTGTTCCAGGGCGGACGCGGCTCCGAGGCGGCAGCCCAGGCGGCCGACCTATTCCGCCGTGATGCAGCGGCGTTTGTTACGGCCTTGGAGGGGATGCGCTCGGGTAACGAGGCGCTCGGGATCACGCGCGTCGAGGACCCCGATGCCCGCAAGAGACTGGATGAAATCGCCGACCTGTTCGGATCCATCACCCAGCTCGATCTGCTTATTCTGGAAAAATTCCCGGATTTGTTTAAGGTGCAAGATGCCGCCAAGGACGTGTTTGAAAGCAGCGACGCGCTGTTCAAGGATACCACTGACCTGGTGAGCGCCTATGCCGGCCTGGAGCGCAACCGCACGATTTCGGCCACTACCGGTTATATCCTGGGCGCTTTCGCGCTGGTGTTGCTTATCACCCTGGGCTATAAGCTGCGTCGCGACGCACTGGCCCGCTTGGCGGTCAGCGCAGATGAAAATCGCCGTAACCAGACCGCCATCATGCGGCTGTTGGATGAGATGGCCAACCTCGCCGACGGTGACCTGACCGCACGCGCGACGGTGACGGAAGATATCACCGGCGCTATCGCGGACGCCGTCAATTACGCCATTGACGCCTTGCGCACCCTGGTGACCAACATCAACGAAATCACCGTGCATGTTTCTTCGGCTGCCCAGGAGACCCAGGCCACGGCCATCCATCTGGCGCAGGCCAGCGACCACCAGGCCCAGCAGATCACCGACACCAGCGCGGCGATCAATGAAATGGCGGTCTCGATCGAAGAGGTCTCGGCCAATGCCGCGGAGTCCGCCGCAGTGGCGCAAAACTCGGTGGCGATCGCCGGCAAGGGCGCCGCGGCGGTGCAGAACACCATTCAGGGTATGGACAACATCCGCGAACAGATTCAAGAGACATCCAAGCGCATCAAGCGTCTCGGTGAAAGCTCACAGGAGATCGGCGATATCGTCGAGTTGATTAACGACATCGCCGATCAAACCAACATTCTCGCCTTGAATGCGGCCATCCAGGCGGCCATGGCGGGCGAGGCGGGCCGCGGCTTCGCGGTGGTGGCCGACGAGGTGCAGCGCCTCGCCGAGCGTTCCAGTAACGCCACCAAACAGATTGACGCCCTCGTTAAAACGATTCAAACCGACACCAACGAGGCGATCATCTCGATGGAGCAAAGCACCTCGGGCGTGGTGAACGGCGCGAAGTTGGCGCAGGATGCGGGTGCGGCGCTGAAAGAGATTGAAAGCGTCTCCAGCAAGCTCGCCGGACTGATTCAAAGCATCTCGCATACCGCGCGCCAGCAGGCCTTCGGGGCGACCTCCATTTCGAACACGATGAACGAGATCCGGGAGGTCACGACGCAGACCTCGGTCGGTTCCAACGAGACGGCGGCATCCATCGGTAACCTGGCCGATCTCGCCAACGATCTGCGCAAGTCGGTCGCGGGTTTCAAATTGCCAAGTTAAGCCAGCGTTGCCAGTGAGCGAGTGTACCCATTTGAATTTCGCACTGCGCGGTGTGAAACCGCGCAGGCGACCAAAGGCGAGAGCTGCGCCTCTCCCCTTTGGAAACCCCATTGCTTTGTGCCCGCGACAGGCTGCGGGCGATTGATGAATGTATCTAATGATTGTGACCAGCCATGACCCTGCCCAAGATGGACGACAAGCAGTTTTACCAATGGGCGGAACTGCTGGAGCAACGCACGGGAACCAGTTTACCCATAGAGCGTAAGTCGTTTCTGGTCACCAGCATCGGGCTACGCATGCGTGAAATCGGCTGCCCGGATTATCAGAGTTACTATGATCTGATCGTGTCGGCGCCGGGCCGGGTGGTCGAGTGGGCGACCCTGGTGGACAGGCTCACCGTCCACGAGACGCGCTTTTTCCGGCATCCCGAATCGCTGCGCCTGATCCGGGAGCGTTGTCTGCCGCGCTCGGCGGAGGGCGCGGACAGGCTGTCCGTGAACGCCTGGAGCATGGGCTGCGCCACCGGCGAGGAGGCCTATTCGCTCGCCATCGTCATAGATCAACATCTCGCCTCGCTGGGTGTCCAGTATTATCTCAGCGTCACCGCTACCGACATCAGCCGTTCGGCCCTGACCACCGCTCGCCACGGCGTCTATAACCGCCGCAAGTTCATCGGCATGGACCCTACCATTGTGCAGCGCTACTTCATCCCCATAGAACCGGAGCAATATCAGGTGAGCGAGGCCCTGCGCAAACGGGTCTGTTTTAGTCAGATGAACATTGTGGAAGACCGGCATGCGGCCCTTGGCGAGATGGATATTATTTATTGTCAGAATGTGCTGATCTATTTTAATCGTTCCCGCCGGCTGGATATTCTTAATGTTCTGATGAAGTATCTGCGGCCGGGCGGGGTGCTGGTGCTCGGTCCCGGCGAGGTCACGGATTGGTCCAGTCCGCGTATGGAGCGGCTCACGTTTGAAAACACCCTTGCCTACCGGCGTCTTCCGGCGCTGAATGGCCATGTCTCTAGCACGGCGGCCGCCGACGGACTCTCCAAGGAGTGTGTCTGATGAATCCCGCCGCGCTCATTGATTACGGCACCCTGAAATGGGTCAAGGGCGAGATAGATCAGAGTCTCGCCGAGGCGCGGCACGCCCTCGAGGCCTTTGTGATCAACCCACATGACAGCGCCCAGATGCGTTTTTGCGTGACCCACCTGCACCAGGTGCACGGCACCGTGCAGATGATCGAGCTGCATGGCGGCCGGCGTGCGGTACCAGTTCACCAAACTGCGTTGATAGGCGCTGCGCTGCCGCCGCGCCACCACGCGGATATCCGGCTGGCCCTGAACGACCAGCTCCAAGGCCGGGCGCGCTGGCGGCGCGATGCTGAGGTCGGGGGCGA
>JAMDBH010000089.1 GCA_023487615.1 Gammaproteobacteria bacterium | reverse complement strand
ACGGCGTTCTGGGTGCCGGCGACGACCAGGTCGAGGTCCGATTTTGCCAATTGGCTGAAGGTAGGATTGAGCAAGTACTCACCGTCGCGGTAACCGACCCGCGCCGCGCCGATCGGCCCCATGAAGGGCATGCCGGAGAGCGCCAGGGCGGCCGACGCGCCCAGCATGGCGGGGACATCGGGATCTATTTCCTTATCCAGCGAGACGACGGTGGCGATGATCTGAACTTCGTTGGTGAAAGCCTTGGGGAACAGCGGGCGGATGGGACGATCTATCAGACGCGAGGTCAGCGTCTCTTTCTCGCTGGGCCGGCCTTCGCGCTTGAAGAAGCCGCCGGGGATCTTGCCCGCCGCGTAGGTGCGTTCTTGATAATTGACCGTGAGCGGGAAAAAATCGCGGCCCGCTTCCGCTTCCCTGATACCTACGGCGGTGACCATGACCACGGTGTCGCCCATGCTGATCATGACCGACCCGGATGCTTGCCGGGCGATTTCGCCTGTCTCGATGGTGACGGTATGGTCACCGTACTGAAAACTCTTTTTAATGGGGTTCACTGCGTGTTCCTTACGTGCTGAATTCGGGTAAAACGGAGGGAGAACATGTCTGGGACGGAGTTATTTGCGCAACCCGAGTCGGGTGATGAGTTCACGGTATTTTTCGATGTTCTTCTTCTTTAAATAATCCAGAAGCTTGCGGCGTTGGCTGACCATGCGCAACAGGCCCTGCCGGGAGTGGTGATCGTGGGCGTGCGCCTTGAAATGACCGGACAGATGATCAATCTGCGCGGACAGCAATGCAACCTGCACCTCGGGTGAACCGGTGTCCCTCGGCGCGCGCTGGTATTCCTTGGCTACAAGCCCTTTTTGTTCGCTGCTCAGTGGCATAGTTGACTCCTGACTCTCATCTTCTCGAATTCAATAGCGTATTATAAAAAAAACGGCCCTGAATTGAAAGACAAATAACGGCCGCATCTCAAGTAAGCGGCTAAACCGCAAGATTGATGAGCCGCTTGGGCGTTACCCTGCCGTCCGCGAGCACCTGGCCTATGCCTAAAAAGCCCTGCCGCGAATAGAGTTTGACCCAGCCATCCTGCGGCGCCTCGGCGACACGCACCGCCTGACCTTGACCCAGATAGTAGGCCGCATCGTCTGAAAGGCTGACCTCCGGCCAGTGTTCCAACACGCACTGCATGGGCAGCAACGCCTGCTCCAGCACATCGGCGCCTTCTGCGACCATACGCTGCAAATCCGCCAGGCTGTACATTTGCCCTTCGCTAAAGCCGCCGACGGACATTCTGCGCAAAGCGGCAACATAGGCCCCGCAACCCAGCACCGCGCCTATATCCTCGGCCAGGGTGCGGATGTACGTGCCCTTGGAACAGGACACCTCCAGTTCGACCTCGTCGTTCTCGTAGCGCAGCAGTTTCAGGCTGTGGATCACCACCTCGCGGGGGGTACGTTCCACACTCAAGCCGCGCCGGGCGAGACGATAAAGCGGTTGTCCAGCCTGTTTGAGGGCGGAATACATCGGCGGGATTTGCAACAACGGCCCTGTAAACCGTGACAGCACCTCTTCCACCTTCGCCCTCGTGTAGCCGGCAACCGGTTTTACGGCGATGACCTCGCCCTCACTGTCGCCGGTGGTGGTGGTGACGCCCAACCGGCACACCGTGCGATACCGTTTGTCCGTGTCCAGCAAAAAACCGGCGAACTTGGTGGCCTCGCCCAGACAGATCGGCAGCATCCCGCTTGCCAGCGGGTCGAGGCTGCCCGTGTGTCCGGCCTTGCGCGCCTGATAGAGGCGCTTGACGATTTGCAAGGCGGCGTTTGAGCTGAGTCCCACCGGCTTATCCAGCAGGACGATGCCGTGGATGTCTTTGTGTGTCCTACTCATCGCTGGTTTTATGTGTACGGTCTTCACTGACCGCGGCATCAATCAGGGCAGAGAGCTTAGAGCCGTATTTCAAGGTGGGGTCGTAGACAAAGCGCAGCCGGGGTGTGACCCGCATCTTGGTGCGCTTCGCGAGTTCATGACGCAGGTAACCCGCTGCCTTGTTCAGGACATCGAGGCTGGCCTGCGCATCGTGCTGCTCATCCAGCACCGAGATGAACACCTTGGCATGGGCCAGGTCACGCGATACCTCCACCGCGGAGACAGTAACCATCCCCAGCCGCGGATCGGCGATCTGCTGCTGGATCAGTTGCGCCAACTCGCGCTGTATCTGATCGCCCATGCGTTGGGTGCGGTTGAATTCTTTCATAGAGGCAGATACAAGAGGAAAGATACAAGATACAAGTAGAACCCCTCTCTTTGGCGTTATGATTTGGTTTTTCTTGTATCTTGTATCTTGTATCTTTCCCCTATAATTTACGAACTACCTGCACGCGCTCGTAGACTTCGATCTGATCGCCGACCTTCACATCGTTGTAGTTTTTCACGCCGATGCCGCACTCCGTCCCGGCGCGCACTTCGCTGACATCGTCCTTGAAGCGGCGCAGTGATTCGAGCTCGCCTTCATACACCACCACGTTGTCGCGCAACACCCGGATCGGGCTATTACGGCGCACCACGCCTTCCACCACAATGCAGCCGGCGATCGCACCGAGCTTGGATGATTTGAACACGTCGCGCACGGCCGCCAGGCCGATGATCTGTTCCTTGAACTCGGGGGCGAGC
>JAMDBH010000088.1 GCA_023487615.1 Gammaproteobacteria bacterium | reverse complement strand
ATCGCCTGACCCCGCTGTTCCGTCTCGACAGCGGCGCCGAGGTGTCCATCAGCGCCAGCATCGGCATCAGCCTCTATCCAAACCACGGAGCCACATCCGGCGAACTCACCCAGCATGCCGACGCCGCTTTGTATTTGGCGAAAGGCCAGGGCCGCCACACTTACCGCTATTACACCGAAGCGCTCACCCGGGCCTCGCACGATCGCCTTTCCCTGGAGGCTCGCCTGCGCCGGGCGCTGGAAGACGATCAACTCATCGTCTATTACCAACCGCTGGTTGAAATCAACAGCGGCCGCATCGTCGGCGCCGAGGCGCTGGTGCGTTGGCATGACCCCAAAGAAGGCATGATCCTGCCCGACCGCTTCATTCCCATTGCCGAGGAATCAGGGCTCATCATTCCTCTGGGCGAAGAAGTGCTGCGCACCGCCTGCAGGCAGGGCCGGGCATGGACCGATGCCGGTCTTCCCCCGCTTTTCATGGCGGTGAACCTCTCCCCGCGCCAGTTCACGCATCCCGACCTGGCCGAACATATTCTCGCCATCCTGAATGAAACCGGATTCGATCCGAAGCGGTTGGAGCTGGAGCTGACCGAAAGCGCTTTGATGACGGAGGGTAGCGACGCTATAACGCTTTTGGACAGACTCAAAGCCATGGGCGTGCGGCTTGCCCTCGACGATTTCGGCACCGGCTATTCATCGCTGTCCTACCTGCGGCGCTTCCCCCTCGACATGCTCAAGATCGACAAGAGTTTCGTACAGGATATCCCCCAGCACCGGGACGACATGGAAATCGCCACGGCCATTATCCAGTTGGCGCACATTCTCGGCTTCACCGTACTGGCGGAGGGTGTGGAAACCAAGGAACAGCTAATCTTCCTGCGCGAACAGGGATGCGACCTCTACCAGGGCTACCTGTTCAGCAAGCCGCTGCCAGCGGAGGAATTCAGCCGTTTCCTAGCCCAACATCCTCAGTAGCCTTGGCTTGCCGGGCGTAAGCGCGCGCGATAAGCAATGAAGCCATCACGGAGCGATCCGTCTCGGGCAAGGGATGTTGGTTGGGGTGAGAAGGTGAGCCTGCGAAGCAATGAACGCGCGGCGCTTGGAGCGCCGGGCCGGGAATCCGATCGCCCAACATGGACGTTGGTCGGGGTGAGAGGGCGAGCGGCGGGCTTAGGAGCCGCGAGCGACAGCACAGGATGTGCTGGCTGGAGCTGGCGATCTCGCCGAACCAGGCAAGTCCATGTTCACCGTTGCCGATTTATCCATTTTATGGATTGAAACCAATGTCTTCGAGAAGGATTTAAGCAAAGTCAAAAAAGGCCTGTCCGCGAGCGTCGCCGTGGCGGCCTATCCCGGCGAGGTGTTCCGCGGCCGTGTTACCTACATCGGCGGTGTCATGGACAAGGAAAGCCGCACCGTCAAGGCACGCGTCGAAGTGGCCAACGATGATAGCCGGCTGAAGCCGGGTATGTTCGCGAATGTGGCGTTGGAAACCGAGGCCAATACCGGCGCTAAGGTGCTGTCTGTTCCTCAAAACGCCGTAGTGCTCATGCAAGGCCAGACTACGGTGTTCGTCGCAAAGCAGGGTGGTTTCGAGCCGCGCCCCGTGCAAACGGGTGAGCGCATTGAAGACCGGGTGGTACTCCAATCCGGCGTGGCCGAGGGTGAAACGGTGGTGACGAGCGGCGCCTACGCCCTGAAAGCCCGGATACTCAAATCGCAAATTGGCGAAGGCCATTAAAGGAACCCACCATGCTTAATTCTATCGTCGATATTTCCTTACGTTATAAGGTACTTGTATTGGTGACGTTCGGCCTGCTGGTTTTTTTTGGGGTGCGCGCGTTTCAACAAGTGCCGGTGGATGCCTTTCCCGATATTACGCCGGTACAGGTGAACGTCTACACCGAATCGCCGGGGCTCGCCGCCGAGGACGTGGAAAAGCTGCTGACCTTCCCCATCGAGACCGCCATGGCAGGACTGGCCGGGGTGGAGGAAATCCGCTCCGTCTCGCTGTTTGGACTGTCCTATGTCAGCGTTTATTTCAAGGACGACATTGACATCTATTTCGCGCGCCGTCTGGTGGGGGAAAAGCTGATTGAGGCCAAGGAGCGCATCCCGCAAGGCTACGGCGAGCCTGCACTCGGTCCCAACAGTTCCGGGCTGGGCCAGGTGTTCTGGTACACCATAGAATCCGCTGATAAAAAGCTGTCTGAAATGGATTTGCGCACGCTGCAAGACTGGAGTGTGCGCTTATTGCTGCGCACCGCGCCCGGCGTGGACGATGTCACGTCGTGGGGTGGCTATGAGAAGCAGTACCAAGTGCTCATCAATCCGCAGCAGCTTATCAAATATGGGCTGACTTTCAAGGAGGTGATGCAGGCCCTGGAAGCCAATAACCGCCAAGTCGGCGGACAGTACGTTGACCTTGGTCAGGAACAATATCTGGTGCGCGGGCTGGGGCTGGTGTCGAATGCCAAGGAGATCGGCGAGATTGTCATCACCCAGCGTGAAGACACGCCGGTCTATGTGCGCGATGTGGCCGAGGTGAAGGAAGGCCCGGCACTGCGATCTGGTGCCGTCACCAAGGACGGCAAAGAGGTGGTATTGGGTATGGCCTTGGCGCGCTTAGGAGAAAACGCCAAGGTCTTCGAGTTGTTCTTGTTCTGTTTGAGATACTTGCACGAATCACTCCCTACTTTCTTAATCCTAAAAATGCTCTTGAACCGCAGAGGACGCAGAG
>JAMDBH010000017.1 GCA_023487615.1 Gammaproteobacteria bacterium | reverse complement strand
CTACCCACATGCAGAGTGTAGCAGACGTGATGCGTGAGGCCGATCATTGGGCGAGACAGACCGGCCGCCCGGTGGTCACCGCCGCCGATGTGCAGCAGGCAATTGAAACGCAGATCTACCGGGCGGGTCGTTTGAAGGCCAGGCTGCAAGAGGAAGTTCTGCGCGGCACCCTGCTCATTGATACCCACGGAGAGGCGATTGGGCAGGTGAATGGGCTTTCCGTGGTGGAACTGGGTCCGCACGCATTCGCCCAACCCACCCGGATTACCGCCACTACCCGCCTCGGTGAAGGTGAGTTCATCAACATCGAGCGCGAAGTAAAACTGAGCGGCGCGATACACTCCAAGGGCGTACTCATCTTGTCTTCATTTTTGGCCGCGCGGTATTCAAAGGATCGTCCGCTTTCACTTTCGGCCAGTCTGGTGTTTGAACAGTCCTACGGTTTTGTGGAGGGGGACAGCGCCTCGCTCGCCGAGCTGTGCGCCCTGCTTTCCAGCCTGTCTGAGCTTCCCATCAAACAGTCTTTCGCCGTGACCGGTTCTGTGAACCAGTTCGGCCAGGTTCAAGCTATCGGAGCCGTTAATGAGAAGATTGAAGGGTTTTTCGATATCTGCAAGGCTAGAGGTTTGACAGGCGGGCAGGGGGTGTTGATTCCGGCTGCTAACGTAAAAAATCTGATGTTGCGCGACGATGTCGTGAAGGCCGCCGAGGCGGAAAAGTTTCATATCTGGCCTGTCGAGGAGATCAATCAGGCCATTGAGATTTTAACGGGTGTTCCGGCCGGTGAACCCGATGCGGAGGGTAAGTTGCCTGAAGGGAGTATCAACTATTTAGTGGCAGTGAGACTGTATGAACTCTCGATCATCCGCCAGGAATTCGGTGGCGAGCTTAAGATGATGAAAAAACAGGACGAGGAAGACTGAAGTTGCTCAAGAAATAAGCGAAATATGACCGAACGCCGCATAGAGATTCCCATATTGACCCGAGTCGAGGGTGAGGGGGCTCTGTATGTGCGCATCGAGGGCGAGCGGGTGGCTGATTTGCGTTTAAATATTTTTGAGCCGCCGCGCTTTTTCGAGAAATTCCTGGAGGGCAGGAGCTGGAAGGAAATTCCCGATATGGTTGCGCGCATCTGCGGCATCTGTCCGGTGGCCTACCAGATGAGCGCGGTGCACGCCATCGAGGCAGCCTTTGGGGCGGTGATTACCCCTGAGATACGCACGCTGCGACGACTGTATTACTGCGGCGAGTGGCTGGAGAGTCACAGCATGCACATCCACCTGCTGGCGGCCCCCGATTTTCTCGGCTTTCCGGACGCGATGGCGATGGCGCAGGAACATCCTGATATCGTGCGGCGCGGCCTGCGGCTGCAAGGGCTCGGCAACAAAATTCTCAGCATGATGGGCGGACGGTCGGTGCATCCGGTAGGTGCGCGGGTGGGCGGTTTTTACCGTGCACCCGATGAATCTGAAGCCAGGGAGCTGCTCGCCCGTTTGCGTGAGGCTGCGCAGGATGTAGAAGATCTGGTGCGCTGGACGGCGGAATTGAAAGTGCCGTCCATCACCCGCAACGCACCTTTTGTTTCGTTACACCATGCGCATGATTATCCCATGAACGAAGGCCGTGTCATTTCCAGCGATGGTCTCAATATTACGGCCGATGAATTTGAAGAGCATATCGAAGAACGGCAGGTGTCATACTCCACCGCGCTGCACGCGCACATTAACGGCCGGCCCTATTGGGTTGGGCCGTTGGCGCGCGTCAACAATAACTTGGACAGACTGCCCGAGCGAACCGCCCAGCTCTTGAAACAGACCGGCATCGCCTGGCCAAGCCGCAATCCTTATCACAGTATCGTGGCGCGTGCGCTGGAGATCCATGTTGCCTTCACGGAAGCGATGACTATTCTTGAAAACTATCATCGTCCGGAAAAGGCTTATGTCGAGATAGAGCCACGCGCAGGTATTGGCATGGCCTGCACCGAGGCGCCACGTGGCATCCTCTGGCATCGCTACGAACTCGATTCGGCGGGTCTGGTTAAAACGGCGCGCATCGTTCCGCCCACCAGTCAGAATCAGGCCCAGATCGAGGCCGATCTGCGCGAGTCCGTCGAAGAAGATTTGAGTTTAAATGACGCCGCGCTGCGCGCTCGCCTCGAAGCGGGGATACGCAATTACGACCCCTGCATCTCCTGTTCCACGCACTTTTTGAAGCTCACGGTAGAGCGTACATGATACGCGTCATCGGCCTCGGTTCACCGTGGGGTGACGATCAAGCGGGATGGCGGGCCGCCGAAGGCTTGCGCGGAATGTTTGATGAAGAATACGTCGAGATCAAGCTGCTTGACTGTCCCGGCCCCTCACTGCTCGAACATTGGCGCGCCGAAGACAGTGTACTGCTGCTCGATGCAGTCTCCAGTAAGAGTGAAGTAGGGCTCATCTATAATCTGGAAGGCGATGACATTATTTATTATACGGCACCCTCGCTGTCGAGCCACGGCTTCGGGCTCGCAGAGGCCGTCGCGCTTGCAACAGGTCTGGATGCTTTGCCGCAGCGGTTATGTCTTCTTGGATTGGAGATCGGAGATCCACACAATACTATGGCTCTGAGTCCCGAGGCGGAAGGCTCTATTGCTAAGTTGACAAAAGCTGCCCACGACAAAATAAAGAGCTGGCTAAGCGAATAATGTAGGTGCGCATAGCACATGCTACGGCCATATTTCTTACTCGGCCACGAAGGCGGGGCCA
>JAMDBH010000055.1 GCA_023487615.1 Gammaproteobacteria bacterium | reverse complement strand
AGACGAAGAGCGTCAGGCTGCCTACCGTCAGCTATTCAAGCATCACATTCCTGAAAAAAGCGTCACCGAAATAAGAGAAGCGACAAATAAAGCCTGGGTGTTAGGAAATGACCGGTTCAAGCAACGCATTCAAAAGCGATTGGAGAGACGAGTTGAGCCGGAAGCCAGGGGTGGGGATAGAAAATCAGAACAATTCAAAATCAATCGAGTCTGACCCCATTGATTTTCCGGTAGGGCGATGTCATGGTCTCCTCCCACTTCTTAACCGGCGTCGAATGCGCCAAGATGGAAGCTGTTACACACCATCAACCTGAAGCAGGAGGAGACCGAAATGAATGTTACAACCGTGGGGCTGGATTTGGCAAAGAATATATTTCACATTGTGGGGCTTAACGAGCAGGGCAAGGAGAAGACGAAGAAGCGGCTGTCGCGAGGGCAGGTGTTGAAGTACTTTGCGAACACGCCGTCGTGCTTGATCGGCATGGAGGCGTGTGCCGGCGCGCACCACTTCGCGCGCGAACTCACCAAACTGGGCCACGAAATAGTAGGGTCAGGTCTAGCTAAGTTGCAAGCGCGTGGTCGAGCAGGTGATTCAACGCGTATTCGAAGGCGCCGGGTAAGAGTTGCCGTTGCAGGTCCACCGCGATAAAGCGAGGACTGGTGTCAAAACAAAGGGGTCTGTGTATTAACACTTGTGTCAAAAACAATTAGTGCACAGACTTCAGCCTACCGCTGCTCGCAACATCACGCCGCTTGTTGTTGACCATGCAGCAGGTCTAACAAAAACTCCGGCGCCAAGTCGGCACCATTGGCCCAGGCTACGGTGCGCATTTCTGGATGCTGATAGGCAGTAGCGAAAAGTTCAGGATCGCGCAGGGGTGCAAACATGTCGCCAGTCAGCTCTGCGGATAGGTCAATGATGCCGTTTTCTCCGTTGTTAAAACGAACGGCAAGCCGGTATTCCGGCAAGGGGGTGACTTCGGTGGTATGCAAGATCATGGCATTACTCCAATGGGGCTATCGGATTAATCGGTTTGCGTTCCTGTGCCAGATTCCAATCCAGTTCTATTTCGTCACGGTGCAAAGCCAGCCATTCACGCACCAGCGACAAGACTCTGGCGGGAAGGCTGCCTGAATAAACTCGCCCATCCAGAGTGATCAATGCCTCATGCTCTGCATAGACTGCATGAAAATGTACCGGCGGATGTTCGCGCCAATGCATATAGATCACGATGCCAAAAAACCGTGATATTTCAGGCATGGACTTATTTGCTCCCGTTTGCAACTCGCAGCCAACATGGTTGAGCTATAGTTTATATTACACGACTACCCATTCAATGGTAAATGGCCGTTCTGATTCGGTTTTTTGGGCGAGGCACGTTCAGAGTGAGCTACCCCGGCTTCATCTTGATTCGATGCGGTGACTGTTGACAGCAACATACGAGGCATCATAAATGATGATAATGAAAGCAATAAGGTGAAAACGTGAGTATTAATGCGTTAGTCTCGGTGCGTGTGGAGAATGATCTGGCTAAGCGCTTGGAGCGCCTTGCCAAGGCCACGGATCGTTCTAAATCTTATCTCGCGGCGCTGGCTATTGAAGAGAACGTTGCCCTGCAAGAGTGGCAAGTGCAGGCAATTCAGGAAGGCATCGCCGCTGCCAAGCGTGGCGAAGTGATGAGCCACGGCAAGGTAAAAGCCGAGCTGAAACGCTGGGGTAAACGTGCGGCCTCACGGTCAGAGCCCTTTTAGCAGGAATGCACGGCGGCGCGGTAACGATTTTGCGTTTGTTGCATCAGGCCAGGCAGTGGCCTTGATTCCCAGAAAAGCGCCTCAATTAATCCACTTCCGCGCATTGCGGAACATGCGTAGCCATGGGCCGTCCTCTCCCCACTCGTCCGGATGCCAGGAGTTGGCGACGGTGCGGAACACACGCTCGGGATGCGGCATCAGGATGGTGAAACGGCCGTCGGGTGTGGTGAGACCGCAGATGCCCAGCGGCGAACCGTTGGGATTCGCGGGGTAGACCTCGGCCGGTTTGCCGTAATTGTCCACCCAGCGTAAGGCGACCAATCCCTGGTTCAGCGCCTGCAGTGGACCGGCGTCGGTCTGGAATTCGGCGCAGCCCTCGCCATGAGCGATGGCGACCGGGAGGCGTGAACCCGCCATATCCTGGAAGAATAACGAGGGCGAGCGCGGGATCTCCACCAATGAAAAACGCGCCTCGAATTGTTCCGACTTGTTGCGTACAAACTGCGGCCAGTCCGCTGCGCCGGGGATCATCTCTCGCAACTGCGACATCATCTGACAGCCGTTGCAAACACCCAATGCAAAGCTGTCGCCGCGATTGAAGAATGCGGCGAATTCATCGCGCACACGTGAATTAAACAGGATCGCCTTGGCCCAGCCGGCGCCCGCACCCAACACGTCACCGTAAGAAAATCCGCCGGGCGCCACCATACCCTGAAATTCGTCCAAACATCTGCGCTCTTGTGAGATGTCGCTCATGTGTACGTCCACGGCGGTGAAGCCCGCGCGATCAAAGGCGGCGGCCATTTCGACGTGGCCGTTGACACCCTGTTCACGCAACACGGCGATGCGCGGCTTCAGGCCTTTTTTGATATAGGGTGCAGCGACGTCTTCGTTGACGGCAAAGGTCAGGCTGGCACTTAGGCCCGGATCCAGAGCATCGAGTATGCCGTCGTATTCCTGTTGCGCAGAGACCGGATCATCGCGCAATTTCTGCATCTGGTACGACGATCTCC
>JAMDBH010000060.1 GCA_023487615.1 Gammaproteobacteria bacterium | reverse complement strand
AAAATGGCTTGACTTATTAAATAAAATGTTGTAATATAAATAAAAATAGCTTGCGGGTATCGTATAGCGGCTATTATGCGACCTTGCCAAGGTCGAGATACGGGTCCGACTCCCGTTACCCGCTCCATGAAAAAAAGACCAATCTGGTCTTTTTTTCATGGGATGAAGTATTACGGGAGTCGGACAAAGGGGTGGTAGGGGAAAAGCTTTTCCCCTACATTCCGAGGAGGATTATTCAGGAACCCGGAGGTTCCTGAAAGCGCAGAAGCGAAGCGACGAGCAGGAAGATCTCCCGTTACCCGCTCCAAACGGGAACTTGAGACCGCTCCAGCAACAGCTGGAGTGGTTTTTTTGCTGAGATTAGCAACTTCCCGTCCTTGAGCTGCGGGTTCTGACCAACAGCGTAGAGAATTGCGCGCTTTTCCTCCGATGTACCCGTATCCATCCGCTCTTTCGCTAACTTCAGCAGAGAAACCGCACGCCGCGCGGGTTCTGATCAACCATTACCCTTGTCCCCCAGTGGAAGGGAGGATTTCTACCCAAAGACTGGCAGCGCTGATCCCGTCGTTCCATCCCCCGTCTGATCACGGTTCCGCATGAATGACCTGTTGCTAATTAAGGCAACAGGCCGCACCGCCACGTTTCCAAAATCAAAACAACACCAAGAAGAGGAGGAAGTATCCATGGCGCACATGGTGGAGAACATGATGTACGTCGGAAAGCGACCCCTACCACACAAGCTGCGTCTGGGAGTAGCTTGACGTCCATTGGAATGTCGGGCGGCGCAGCTTCCCGGATTCCCATATCAGGGTTGATTGCCAGGTTGTCTACTTGTGGGTTGTCGGGACGCGGCGTGTCATTGGGGACGCCATCAGCTCGTGGAGCGTCCACGGACCACGTATCAAAAGTGGGGCGGTCCCCAAACCGCGCATCAGTCGCGCCACTGTCAATGCCAAAACCACCTGTATCGGTATTGCATGCCAATAGTCCGAGCAGGGGAATCAGCAACGCCGTTGTTGGAGATTGCATGTGCAGCTGTTTCATTGTTCTATCCCTCCCATTGCTTGGCGTTCCGATATTGAATGTTGCGTGAAATTATATTTACACGACGAATTCGCGCCCCTCTGCAAAGAAAAAAAAGGACGACCATGAAGATCGTCCACTCATCAACCGATGACCCATTTGAACATCATGGGAAAGACGACGAGCCAAAGAGCGAGTGTCACGAACATGAGCTCGTTTGCAATAGAGCGCGCGGCCGGACACGCGAGATGTTGCGAGCCAAAGCCAATTGTCGAAATCGCTTGAAGTGAGAAGAACCATCCCTCAGTTATGCAGTCGGCTGTCGTCGGTGCCGGCACACTAACCAGCGGCGCCTGCGCAGCGTGTTCTTGCCCCTTGCATCCTTCCACGTGCGTTGCGTATCGATCGGCAAATGCCCAAGCCACGAAACCGAAAATTGCGAAGATGGCGATGAGATATGAGCCAAGGCGGCGCAACAGATGTTGCGGCGGGTACGCTTCTGATTCGCTTCTAGGCGGTGAAGCCGTAGGTGAGTGGCGTAGCACCCTAACCATTGGCGCGGTCCCGGTCAAAGGCGGCGATCATGACGCCGCCGCTGGCGAGAATTGCGACAACAAATAGAATGGTCGTTAGCCAGCCACCATGACCCAAAAGCGAAATGATAGTCGGAGCACCCATTAGTATGATTACCATTCCTGGCGCGATTACTAATGGATGCCTTTCCCAAGCTACAACAACACGATCTACGATTGCGAGCTCGGCCTTCTTCTCCTTGCCCGGCATTTCCTCTCTCTCTTCCTCGGCTGCTCCTAGAGTTTGCAGGAGACCAGCGATGGACTCCCCAGAACCAGGCATTGCCGCCTGTTCAGCCGACGAAGAAAGCGAAGTGGACTTAGGCCGTTCTTGAGTCAAGAACTCTCGAACTGCGAGCGCACTCATTTCCGGCAGTGGCTCAATCTCTACCTCGGGGGATAATTCAACGTCCTCGGAAACCGACTGAACGTCCGGCATCCCAGGCAGCACAGATGGAGAGAGCTGTGCTAGGTTCAGCGGGTGCGGACTCTGTTGCGAAACTGATCGCAGAACCGCGCGCAGCGTTTCTAGCTCAGACGATACGCGAGAGACGGACTCGGGCGTAACTTCAGCTGCGGACAGTCGCGCGGTCTCACGCGCCGGATGACTAGATGATTGTGCTGTGGCATCCTGGTCGGCTGCCTCTTCCTTCTCGGCCAAGAATTCCGCAACCTCCTCTGATTGGGGCTGCGACGCATACAGACCCAATAGCGCTGGGCGGGGCGGCGCCGAATGCGACGGAGCCTTTGTGACAGTTGTCTTGGTGACGATCACCACGTCAGATGCTCGCGCCCTTTCAGGAATTATTAGACGACGAATCTGATCTGTCACAGATGCATAGTCAGCATCCTTGCGAACAATAATTCCAGGAACAAAACTTGCCGTCGTGGTCGCCCTCTCCAGCACCGGGATCCTCCGCTTCTGGAGCATAATCTCGGCGCGCGACGCGGGAAGTGCTCCCGCCTTCACCTTCCTCCCGATGTAGGCGGGTAATTTGTGCGGCAGGTACTCATCCTGGACCCACATTCGAAACTCACCCAGCGCGTCCATCGGATAGATCCACGCCTCGATGTCCGCGTCCGCCTGCGGGAAGTAGTCGGGGTACCGGTGCGGGAATTTTTCGCGAGAGCCGTATTTCTGCGAGAGCTTCTGCTTCTCCCAGTGCGTTCCCCAAGTC
>JAMDBH010000084.1 GCA_023487615.1 Gammaproteobacteria bacterium | reverse complement strand
GGTGCTGACCCAGCCCGACGGCCGTGTGCTGCTGGCGCAGCGGCCGCCCGGCAAGCCCTACGCGGGCTACTGGGAATTCCCCGGCGGCAAGGTGGAGCCGGGCGAGTCGCTGGACGCCGCACTGGCCCGCGAACTGCACGAGGAATTGGGGATCACGGTCACTCGCGCCCGGCCGTTGATCCGCATTCCGCATCGTTATCCAGCTAAGGCCGTGCTATTGGATGTATGGCGCGTGGATGATTTTGAGGGCGAAGCGCACGGCCGGGAGGATCAACGCCTGGAATGGGTGGCGGTGAACAGATTACGTGACAAGGATTACCCTGCGGCCAATCTTCCCGTGATCACGGCGCTGGAATTGCCCTCGCTCTATCTCATCAGCGAGGAGCCTGCAGACCCGGCCGCCTTTCTCTCCACTCTCGAAGCATGGTTGAAAAACGGCGCGAAACTGATTCAGTTGCGCGCCAAGACCTTGGACGAAGACGCTTACGCCGCACTGGCCGTTAACGCGCTGACCTTATGCAAGAACTATAACGCAGAACTGCTTTTGAACGCCCCGGTGCAAATCGTCATGGAGCTGGACGCCCCCGGCATTCATATGAGCAGTGCGCAACTGCTGGGTTTTGAAACGCGGCCGGTGGGGAAAGAAAAGCGGGTCGCCGCCTCCTGCCATACCGCGGCGGAACTTGCCCACGCCCTGGCCATCGGCGTGGACTTTGTAGTGGTTTCTCCGGTGTTGCCCACAACAAGTCACCCGGGGGCCGCGACACTGGGCTGGGCGGGCCTGCGGACGTTGACCGAGCACGCTACCGTGCCGGTGTATGCCCTAGGGGGGATGCGGCCGGAACACCTCGATCCGGCCTATCAACACGGGGCGCAGGGAATTGCCGTGCGCGGTGTCTGGTCAAGTGTCAAACCGGCCGAATTCATGACTCATTTTCAGAGTCGTTACTCATAAATCAATAAGTAAGACTGCGCTTCCCGCTACGTTCCCGCCCCCTGTGTAGGGGGCGGGACAGGGTGGGGGTAGGTAAAACAGGGTATTTACTCAGGAGTCATGAAGTAAGATGACACGTTTTACTTTATGACTCCTGAGTACCGGGCAGATCGTCGCTGTCTTGTTCGCCCGCTGTTCCTTTGCCAGACCGCTCGGGAATCCGGTAGCCTTCCCCGGCCCACGTGCCGAGGTCTATCTGTTTGCAACGCTCACTGCAGAAAGGTTTCCAGCGCTGCTCCTTGACCCATTCGACTGTTTTGCCACAGGTGGGACATTTAACCGCGGTCATATCACGCAACAGGTCATCTCAAATTCCACATCTTCGGCGGTTTGCAGGGCTCGGCCGTTGGCCACCGGTTCCATAAAGCGCACCGTGAAGCGGTGTTTGCCGCCGCTGATCTCGGCGTAATAGGGCGAGTCCTGAGGGATCTGGATGCGTACCAACTGGCAGGGTGTTTCCGGATCGAGCGACTTTTGATAAAACCCGCCGATGGCGAGTTCGCGAGTAGGCATGGCGCACTCGCGCACAAGGCGCAAAATCAGCCCAACCGCGAACCGCACGCTGTCCAGCGAAGTGAGCCAGCGCTCCAGATCGCCGAGGCGCTCGTAAGCGGGGCGCTGCAACCAGTAGTGGTAGGCGGGAAGATCAAAGTCGCAGGTGCCGCCCGGAGTGGCGCTGCGCTGTTTGATGCTGGTGATGAATTCGTTCTGGCGCAACAGTTGGCCGGGTTGACCGCTGAGGGCGTGCAACCGGTCAACCAGCACATCAATCTCGTCCAATATCTGGACGAGACGCGGCTGGTCCACGCCGGGGGCATGCTCCAGCCGCGTGAGGGTGGCGGCGTGGCGTTCCAGTTCCTTTAGAATCTCGGTGCGCAGATCGCTGCGCCCGCACACATTGAGGATGTCGAGCAGGGTTTCCATCGTCGCCCGGCTGTCCCATTCGGTATCGCCCTGCAACGTGTGCTGGATCTGGTGAAACAGAAACTCCAGCCTCAGAAAGGTGCGTACCCTTTCATTAAGCGGTTGTTCGTATGTGATTTTTTCCACCACTGGGCGTTACCAGGCTCTCAAGGGGACAGGCTGCGCGCCATTAGCCGGCTATTGTCCATTACTTGGCGCGCGCTGGCAAACCCATCGAGGCGAGTTTCTTATAGAGCCCGTCTAACTCGCTCACCCGCCGCTCCAGTTCGGCGAGACCTTTATCATTGACGATCACGTCATCGGCGCGCGCCAGCCGCTCACGCCAGCCGATCTGGGCCCGCAACATGGCGGCGGCCTCGGCGGCGCTTAGCCCGTCGCGCGCCATGACGCGCCGGTATTGCAGGCTGTGAGGCGTATCCACCACAAGAATGCGATCTACCTCGGTCTCTTGCCCCGTCTCCAGCAACAGCGGAATGCACAGCACACAGTACGTGCCTGCCAATTTGTCCACACGCTCGCGCATCGCCGCGCGGATAGGTGGATGTAAAATGGTCTCCAGGGCCTTGCGGCGGGCGGGATCGCTGAAGATGATACGCCGCAAGCGCGGCCTGTCCAAGGCGCCTTGAGCGGTGAGAATATCGGCACCGAAGGCCTTGACGATGCGGGCCAGGGCGGGTGCGCCGGGGGCCGCCAGCTCACGCGCAATGACATCGGCGTCCAGCACCGGCGTCCCGAGCTTGGCGAACAGCCCTGCCACGGTGGATTTTCCGCTGCCTACGCCGCCGGTCAGGCCGACTTTGTAAATCATCCTAGGGAATCTCTGATTTATTTATGTTGGACCGCCAAGATGCCAAGA
>JAMDBH010000154.1 GCA_023487615.1 Gammaproteobacteria bacterium | reverse complement strand
GGCCGACCAAGGCCACATGCTGCTACTCAGTAAGATGAAGGCGGAGCAGCGCTTGGCGGCCTTTTTGTTGAACCTGTCGCAGCGTCTTGGGGCGCGCGGCTATTCGCCCACTCATTTCTATCTGCGCCCGTCAAGTATAGTATTGATATTGTTCCTGAATTGAACCCCACCCGCAAGTTTTGCGGGCTGTGATCTATATTTCACATTAATTAATAATTATAACTAATTGTTTTATATTAATATTATATCGTCCCCCCTTCGTTCCGTGTTTCAGCTGAGGTAGAGCGCTTTTCCGACCACAGCAACTATCTGGAGGTGCGCCGTTTGGATTTACTCTTTTTGCGCCCCTGCTCGACAAGCTCAAAGTCTATCTTTTTGTCATCGAGACTCACGCGCATAACCTTTACCCTGAGGGGGTCGCCGAGGCGGTAGACAACGCCCGTGCGCTCACCCGAAAGCCGGTGCTTAGCATAATCGAAGTGATAATAGTCGCTGCCAAGGGCCGTCACGTGCACCAGGCCCTCGACGTAAATATCCTTGAGCATGACAAACACGCCAAAACCGGTCACCCCGGTTATCAGTCCATCGAACTCCTGGCCGACCTTGTCCATCATGTACTCGCACTTAAGCCAATCCACCGCGTCTCGCGTCGCCTCATCGGCGCGGCGCTCGGTCATGGAACAGTGCTCACCGTAGCTCAGCATCATTGCCGGAGTATAGTCGAACTCCGCGGCAGGTTTCCCGGCCAGCAGATGACGAATGGCGCGGTGCACCAGCAAATCGGGATAGCGGCGTATCGGCGAAGTAAAATGGGTGTAGGCCTCATAGGCCAAACCGAAGTGGCCGATATTCTCCGGGCTGTAGACGGCCTGCCTCAGGCTGCGCAGCAACACCGTTTGAATTAAGTACAGATCAGGGCGCTGCTGAATGGAGGCCAGCAATTTTGCGTAGTGTTTGGGCTCCGGATTATCGCCGCCCCCCAGATTCAATCCAAGCTCGGCAAGGAAGCCCCTGAGATCATCGAGCTTTTCGCCAGTGGGGCCTTGGTGCACCCTGTAGAGGGCCGGTATTTTGCGCTCAAGCAGAAACTCGGCCGCAGCGACGTTGGCCGCCACCATGCATTCTTCAATGATACGGTGCGCATCATTGCGTACCACCGGTACGATCTCTTCGATCTTTTTTCCGAGTCCGAAGACGATGCGGGTTTCGATGGTCTCAAAATCAATCGCACCGCGCGCCTCGCGCCGCACGCGCAACGCCTTGTACAAGGCATGAAGCTCTTCCAGGTGCGGGACGAGCGCCTGATAACGCGCCCGTAAGGTCTGGTCACGCTCAACCAGCATGGCCGCCACCTGATCGTAGGTAAGCCGTGCGTGGGAACGCATGAGGCCCTCAAAGAAGCGGTATTTTTTCACCCTGCCCGCATCGTCTATGGACATCTCACAGACCATGCACAAGCGATCGGTATCGGGATTGATCGAACACAGGCCGTTCGAGAGGATTTCCGGCAACATGGGGATAACCCGCTCCGGGAAGTACACCGAATTGCCGCGCTCGAAGGCGGCGCGATCCAGCGCCGTGCCGTGCCTGACATACGAAGACACATCGGCAATCGCCACCAGCAGCCGCCAACCCTTGCCTTGCCGCTCGCAGAACACGGCATCGTCAAAGTCTCTGGCGTCCACGCCGTCTATGGTCACCAGCGGGACGTTACGGACATCTTCCCGGCCGTGCTTGGCGGATTCCGGCACTTTGGTCCCCAGCGGTGCGATCTCTGCCTCGACCTCGGACGGCCAGACCTGCGGCAGATCGTAGACGCGCAGCGCGATATCAATCTCCATGCCCGGCGCCATGTGGTCACCTAGAATCTCAACCACCTTACCGATCGGCTGGCTGTGCTGGCTCGGCTGTGTAATGATTCCGGCCACGACGATCTGACCATGCTTGGCGCTGCCCTGCTGATCGGCCGGTATGACGATGTCCTGGCTGATGCGCTTATTATTCGGGATCACGAAACCGACTCCCTTTTCGAGATAAAAGCGCCCCACTACTTGAGTCGTGTTGCGCTCCAACACCTCCACCACCGCACCCTCGCGGCGGCCGCGCCGATCCACACCGGACACACGCACCACGGCGCGGTCGCCGTCGAACAGGACGCGCATCTCTTTCGCAGAGAGGAACAAATCCCCCCCGCCTTCATCCGGCGTCAGAAAGCCGTAGCCATCCGGGTGGCCGATCACCCGCCCCTGGATAAGATCCATCTTGGCCGCCACCCCATAACCCTCACGGCGGTTGCGAACCAATTGGCCATCACGCTCCATGGCCTTGAGGCGGCGGCGCAGGGCCTCCAGGTCGGTTTCGTCGGTTATCCCTAACTCACCGGCAAGATTGTTAAAGGTCAGCGGAGCACCGTGTTCCGCCAAATATTGCAAGATAAATTCCCGGCTGACGATGGGGCGCTCGTATTTGCGTGCCTCGCGCGTTGCGTGGGGGTCTGATGGGGTTTGGCCTGACGGCCCGGTGGTTTTTTTCTTCATTGATAAAATGTTCTCACTGCGGTAAAGTGCGCGGCTTAAGGGCGCGGATTATGGTAAGCTTTGAATTCGGGCCGGTACAAGCCGGGGTGGCGGAATTGGTAGACGCGCTAGCTTCAGGTGTTAGTGGGGGTAACCCCGTGGAGGTTCGAGTCCTCTCCTCGGCACCAAATTTACAAACCATACCAGACCACGTTAGACCACGCAAGCAATTGTTCTAAAAGCGTTTTTCCCAACCTGACTG
>JAMDBH010000123.1 GCA_023487615.1 Gammaproteobacteria bacterium | reverse complement strand
TTTCCTCGCCAAGGGTTGAGACCGCATGACCGTGATAGTCGTGTGCTGGGTACACCAAGGTCTCGTCAGGCAACGTAAACAGCCGTTGCACAACAGAATCATAAAGTTCCGCGGCACTGCCGCCTTGAAAGTCGGTGCGGCCGCAGCCGCGGATGAGCAAGGCGTCGCCGGTCAGTATACGGACACCGTTCACCAGATAGGCCATGTGGCTGCGGGTATGCCCGGGCGTGGCGATACCCTTGATGGTCACCTCACCGAGCTGCAAGGTTTCACCATCCCGGGTGAAGCGGTCCGCGCATCTGACCGGTGCGCCTTCCGGCACTATGCCGTGGCATCCTGTGAGCTCGCGCAGCCTGCCCATTCCGGTAACATGATCGGCGTGCACGTGGGTTTCCAGGCAAAACTCCAGCCTCAGATCCAGTTCACGCAGCAACTTTAGATCTCTCTCCACCTGCTCGATCACGGGGTCCACCAGGATGGCGGAGCGAGTGACTTCGTCGGCAATCAAGTAGCTGTAGGTGCGCGAGCCGTGGTCGCAAAGCTGACGGAATAACATGGTGCTCACCTTGAAGGACAGTAAATTCTATGCAGCGCCTCTATAAGCTGAAAAATTTTGGGGTCGGCGATTTTGTAAAGCACATAGCGATCATCACGCCGCGCGGCCACCAAGCCCTCCGCCTTCATGCGCGCCAAAAACTGTGAAACCGCCGATTGCGAGGCGCCGCAAAGCTGTTCCAGGTCACCCACGGATTTCTCTCCGTCTGTCAGGTGACATAAAATCTCCAGACGCTGAGGATGCGCCAGCGCCTTCAAGATTTGCGCGGTGGTCTCACAACGATCCAGCAATAGTGCTAGTTTCCCAGCTTCCATATTAAAATATTATAATAATATAATATATGTGTCAATATTTTCAATAAAATATTCAAATTGCTCAGTCATTTCAACATGATATTATGGCATTGCGGATTTAGATGACCCTGTTCCCACACACCGACAAGGGGGCCTTATGACTACACTGACACTCTACTACGCCACCAACCGCAACCACCTAGGGCAGGATCGCTGGAAACCGGAAGGCTATGGAAGCAAGTTCAGTCAGGACGGCGTCGAGAATCTGCGCTTCGGCAGGCTGACGCTGGAGGCAGATCAAACGATCATTGAGAAACATTTGAATAAAAACCTGAAGGCGTCCGGCAAGGGCGATGGCGTAAGGCTCTGCGGCTATCTGACGGGACGCGCTGAATCTGCAAAGATCAGGGCCTATGAAGAAAAACTGAACCCAAACGTATCGGACATCCATCAAAAAAATATTAAATTGGGATCGCTTGCCATGTTCGCAGATCTCAAGACGGATATGGAAAACAACAGCGACGTACTGGTTTACATACACGGCTTCAACGTAAACTGGCGCGAGGCGGTGGGTGCGGCGCTGGCGCTGCAATTGATGCTTAACCATACCGAGGCCGCAGATCCCGAACAGCATCTAGTGGTGGTGCTGTTTACCTGGCCGTCCGACGGACTGGCCTTACCCTTTACCTCATATCGGTCGGACCGCTCCGAGGCGCGCGGTTCCGGCAGCGCCTTTGGGCGCGGGTTATTAAAATTACGCGATTATCTTTGCGCCCTGCGCGACCGGTCGCGAGGCGGCGCAGAGCTGTGCGGACAGGATATTCACCTCTTGTGCCACTCCATGGGCAACTACTTGCTGCAACACACGATAGAACGCATTGATCAATACACTCCCGGCGATGCCCTGCCGCGCCTTTTTGAGCAGATCTTTTTGTGCGCCCCCGATGTGGATGATGACGCCCTGGAAAGACCCGACAAGCTCGGCCGGGTGCACGAGTTGGCTCGGACTGTCAGCCTCTATCACAACCGCGGCGACATGGCGATGATGGTCTCTAACTACACCAAGGGTAACCCGGAACGCCTGGGCGCGGGCGGCGCCGCCCATCCCGCGTTGTTGCACAACAAGCTACAGCAGATAGACTGCACCTCCATCGCCAGTCCCATGGGAGAGCACAGCTACTGCCTCAGTGGGTTCCCCAACGCCGACATCCGGCAGTCTATTGACGGCATGGCGCAGGATAACAGCCGCAGACGCCGCTTGCGTGAAGGGAATTTGGCCAATGTGTGGAGGATGGCGTGAGAATATTCTAGGGAATCTCTGATTTATTCAGAGATTCCTGCGGTACATGGTTGTGCCGCCATTTTTCAAACATGTAAGTGTTTGAAAAATGAAGAAAAGCAAAAACCATGTTTTTGCTTTTCGTCTAATTCAGAACCTCGAAATCATCAAACTGGTATTCAAAGATTGAAGCGGGTTTGCGTTTTATATTGAGCGTGGGCAACAGATAAGGGGTGCGGGTAAGTTGTAAATCCACTTGCTCGAGGTGATTGAGATAGATGTGGCAATCACCGCCGGTCCAAACGAAGTCGCCTACTCCCAAACCACACTGCTGAGCAACCATGTGAGTGAGTAGTGCATATTCTGCGATGTTGAACGGTACGCCGAGGAAAGCGTCACAGGAGCGCTGGGTGAGTTGACAGGATAATTTTTTATCCGCCACATAAAATTGAAAAAAGGCGTGGCAAGGGGGGAGCGCCATCTTTTCCAATTCGCCTACGTTCCAGGCACTGACAATCAAACGCCGCGAGTTGGGGTTGGTCTTGATCTGCTCGATCATCTCGCTGATCTGGTCTATGCTACGCCCGTCGGCACTTTTCCAGGCACGCCACTGCGCGCCGTACACCGGGCCGAGGTCGCCGTTTTCGTCCGCC
>JAMDBH010000069.1 GCA_023487615.1 Gammaproteobacteria bacterium | reverse complement strand
CAAGGCGGCCTATCCGTCATCGGTGTTGATGAACGCCATTCCCGCCAAGGTCGCGGGCGTCGCGGAGCTTATCATGACGGTGCCCGCACCGGATGGCGTAGTAAACGAAATGGTGCTCGCCGCCGCCGCGATTGCGGGTGTAGATCGCGTATTCACGCTCGGCGGCGCACAGGCCGTCGCGGCGCTCGCCTACGGCACGGAGACCGTCCCGCGCGTGGACAAGATCGTCGGTCCGGGCAACATCTATGTCGCCACCGCCAAGCGTATGGTATTCGGCACGGTGGGCATAGACATGATCGCCGGCCCGTCTGAAATTCTGGTGGTGTGTGATGGTCAAACCGATCCTGACTGGATTGCGATGGACCTGTTCTCCCAGGCTGAGCATGATGAAGACGCGCAGGCGATACTGGTCAGTCCTGATAGTAAATTTCTGGATCGGGTGCAAGCCGGCATCGAACGCCTGTTGCCCGGTATGGAGCGCGCCGAGGTGATTCGCGCCTCTCTCGCACGGCGTGGCGCGCTGATTGCCGTGCGCGATCTCGATGAAGCTGTTGAAGTAGTCAACTTTATCGCGCCCGAACATCTGGAACTGTCGGTAGCCGAGCCGGAGCCGCTCGCGGCGCGCATCAAACACGCCGGGGCGATTTTCCTCGGCCGTTACACCTCCGAAGCCATCGGCGATTACTGCGCCGGTCCCAACCATGTGCTGCCCACCTCCCGCACCGCGCGTTTCAGCTCGCCGCTCGGCGTCTACGATTTCCAAAAACGCTCCAGCATCATTTACTGCTCACCGCAATCAGCCTCCGAACTGGGCAAGGTCGCTATGGCCCTGGCGCAAGGTGAGGGCCTTACCGCCCATGCGCGTTCGGCGGAATATAGGATAACTACAGAAAATAGGGGAAAGGGGAAAGGGGAAAGGTAAAAGGGAACAGCAGGACTATTCTTCATCCTCTTTGCCCTTGTATCTTTTCCATTTCCCCTGTTCTCTTGTACCCATACAGTTTTTATGAAAAATAAACTCACTGACCTGATCGCGCGTCTTATACGACCTGAGATACAGGCACTCGCGCCCTATCATGTCCCCGATGCGACGGGCATGGTCAAGCTCGACGCGATGGAGAACCCTTATCGCTGGCCGCCGGAGATTATTTCTGCGTGGCTGGAACAGTTACGCTCCGCACCGCTTAACCGTTATCCCGACCCCGAGGCGCACACGCTGCGCGCACGGCTCAGGGAAAGCATGGCGGTGCCCGCCCAGTGCGAGATAGTACTGGGTAACGGCTCCGATGAATTGATACAGATGATTGCGCTTGCAGTGGCGATGCCGGGCCGAACGATACTCGTGCCCGAGCCGAGTTTTGTCATGTACCGCATGATTGCGGCCTTCACCGCCATGAACTATGTGGGCGTGCCCTTACAAAAGGACTTTGCCCTCGATCTCGGCGCCATGCGCGCAGCGGTTGTCAAACATCAACCCACAGTGGTATTCCTCGCTTACCCTAATAATCCGACGGGCAATCTGTTTGACGAGCAGGCCGTGTGCGAGATCATCGAGGAGTGCCCGGGTCTCGTGATAGTGGATGAGGCCTATCACGCGTTCGCCGGCAAGAGCTTTATGGATGCGCTGCAACGCTACCCCAATCTCTTGGTGATGCGCACCCTCTCCAAGATGGGGCTGGCCGGGCTGCGTCTCGGTGCGCTGATCGGCGCTCCGGCCTGGCTCACGGAGATCAATAAAATCCGGCTGCCTTACAACATCAACGTGCTGACCCAAATCAGCGCGGAGTTCGCCCTCGCGCATCATGACATACTGACGGCGCAGGCCGAACAGATCATCGCCGAGCGCGAGCGGCTCTCCGTGGAACTGAGAAAACTACCCGGTCTCACGGTCTATCCGAGCAGCGCCAATTTCATCCTGTTCCGTGTACCGGACGGACGTGCGACACAGATCTTCGAAGGCCTCAAGGCGCGTGCGGTGTTTATCAAAAATATGGACCCGTCCAGCGGCCTGCTCAAGAATTGTCTGCGGGTCACGGTCGGCACCCCCGGTGAAAATAAGCTGTTTTTGACTGCGCTCGCGGCCGTGTTATGATGTAGGCACTCGAATAGAGATAATCTATACTAGATTGAACTTGGTATGGTGAACCCGATCCCAATGACATTGGTTGTTCAACCGAATTTTATCTCCCCATAAAATTCTGTCCCATCTTAATATCCGATATACCCATCATGAGCCCGCGCAAGAGCAGCGTCACGCGCAACACCCTGGAGACCCGCATCGAGGTCGCCGTCAACCTGGACGGCGCCGGGCTTGCCAATTTAAAGAGCGGCCTGCCCTTCCTCGATCACATGCTGGACCAGATCGCGCGCCACGGCATGCTGGATCTCGACATCCGAGCCGACGGCGATCTACACATTGACGCTCACCACACCGTCGAGGATATCGGCATCACCTTCGGCCAGGCGGTCTTGAAGGCGCTGGGTGACAAGGTGGGCATCCGCCGCTATGGTCATGCCTATGTGCCGCTCGACGAGGCCTTGTCACGGGTGGTGATAGACTTTTCCGGACGCCCCGGCCTGGACTACCACATTGACTTCCCGCGCGCGCGCGTCGGCGATTTCGACATTGATCTGGTGCATGAATTCTTCCAGGGCTTCGCCAATCACGCCATGGTGACGCTGCACATAGACAGCCTGCGCGGCAAAAACGCCCACCATATCGCCGAGACCGTATTCAAGGCGTTCGGGCGCGCGCTGCGCATGGCCGTCGAGCCGGGTAGTTTTCTCAGTTCCACG
>JAMDBH010000114.1 GCA_023487615.1 Gammaproteobacteria bacterium | reverse complement strand
GCGCCGGCACTGAATCCCTCGATCGAGTCGATGACCTTCGCCTTCTTCTGCATATCGAGGGCCTGGTATTCCACCGCCTTCAGGCGTGATGCCAGTTCCGGTTCCTTCTCGCTGACCTCCTCGCTGTCAAGCGCGGTATCGAGACGGGCGTTGCGATCTTCCAGGGACTGCAATCCCTTTTCCAGTTCGGCGTTGCGCTGCTCGAGTTTTTCCACCCGCTCCATGAGGCGCTGGATCAGGCGGCTGGTTTCGGCATCCTCCGTCGCCAGGGCAGGAAAAGCAGTGGCAATCGCCGCCGTCAGCACGCCGATGCGCGCCGCGTCGGATTTCCACATCCTAGTAGCCCCCCTTCTTCCCGATGCCGACGTAGGTAAACTCGTATTCCACTTCAAAGGGTTTGAACCAGGGACGCACGCCAGTCAGGCGGTCGGTATGGCGTCCGAAATGGGTGTGGGGATCGGCGGACGGGGGCGAGATGGTGTATTTGACGCGGTATTTTCCTGGCCCCTTGAGCTTGACGTTGTCGCCATAGTGGGGGCCGTCATTGGCAACCATGGGCATGAAATCGCCAGCGATCTTCTCGTTGCTGCCGACCTTGGTGACTTCATACTTGATGCCGAGGTAAGGCATCCAGGCACCTTCGTCGAACCCGTTGGGGTTGTTGGCCAAGGCGTGGATGTCGGCTTCCAAGTGGATATCGGAATCCTTGGTCGGCCGCATCATGCCTTCCGGCTCCATTTCCACGGGCTGCAGATAGACGGCAGCGATTTCCATGCCGTTGCGCTGCTGGGGGGTACCGATCGGATATTCCACGGCCAAGGCGGTCGTGGCGACGCTTGCCGTCAACGCCGTTACCACGGCGGGGATGATGAGATTACGAAAACGCACGGGCTTCTCCTTTTTCTGGGCTCAGGACCATCGGCTGGTTGGCTGGCTACAGGGGCGGAGAAGCCCGTTGGCTGGCTGAAAATCGGGTTATTTCGTCAGAATCAACTTGCCGTTACGCGTGATCCGCAGCACGTAGCGGTCGCCATCGTGCTCAATCACCAGCGCGCGGGTTCCCCGGAACAACATCTCCGCGGAGAGCACGTTGAGCGCCTCGTCCACTTGAGCTTGGGTGGGGAGTGACGCTATGCGGTCAGAATGGCTATCATGCATGCCTAAATCATAACGCGAATCATTCCTATTTGTAAAGAAGAAGTGCCGTGAGTTGAAGGGTTGCGCAGTTCACGCGTATCTCCGCAAGACACGAACCGCCCCGAAACCCACCCATGGCCACGGTGACGCCCCGACCGGACAATCTCCCGTCGAGCGAATTTGACATTCAGCGGCGACTGCCGATGTGCGCAATCAACCATGTTCCACCCGAACAGATGACGGCCGGGCAGCGCCGAGCCGAGGTCGCGCCCTTGCTGGCGCACGGTCTGGTCCGCCTGCGCGACACCGTATTCGATCAGTCTGCAGACCCCCTGCGCAGAACGAGTATGAGCTTGGCTTTTCCGGCCGGAAGCAGCCTCATACCCATATCCACCCCCGTCAACAATGTGCGCGAGGGGGTTCCATGAAGGCATACGCCGCCCCGCTCACGCCGCCGAGCCCCAGAACGCGCTGGTCAATGCTCGGAGCATTTACCCAAACAGCCGCTGAAGCAGTCTTTCCACATTGCGATACACGATGCGCGTCAGATGAATCGCCGCCGCCGCAGGCGTCGCTTCCTGCGACGGCGATTGCAGTTGCACCGTGCCGGCCCGTGTATCGATGAGCAGGCAGAATCGGTCCCCAGCCCAATCGGTATAGGCTGCTTTCAGCACCTGCTTATTGATGCGGCGTACGCGGGCTTGGTGGAAACGTTTCACTTCGAAATCATCGGATTCCTTGATGGTCAGATCGAAGCGCTCCGGCAAGAAAAAATTCTTCGCCTCGGCGATGTGAAGAACGGGGTTCTGGTAACTCATGATCGGCTCCTTTCGTGTTAAATGAGCGATCAGAATCCCATGCCCGATGTTCCTTTCAAGGGCGTTTTTAGCGCGCGTCCCCCTGCAAGCGAGAAAGAATTTTCACGTCTTGCGCCGACAACAGCAATACCGATTCGGCGACGTGATCCAGCACATATTTCCAGTGCGCATCGAATACCCGGTCCGGCACGTGCAGCATGATCACGTGTTCTTTCCGGCGCTCCAGGTATCGCAGCCACGCGATGAAACAAACACGGAATCGCGCCTTGTCCTGCATCAGTACCGCCTCATGCAGCGACGTGAGCAGGGCGGTTCCGGCATCGATGGATTGGCCCGATTTCTCTGCCTCAGCCAGCAGAAAATCAATGTCCTGTTCTAGTGCGCCTTGCCGGCGCCAGAAGACTGTTCTCTCATGACTGTCGGGCAGCACGAAGCGAGCGCGCATTGGCAAGGGCAGCCATTCGAAAGCGCCGCGCGGCGCGATCCGGCCCAAGGTGCCCGGGCGAATCAAGCGCCACAGCGGCGAATCGAAGTAGCGGCGAGTGCCGGGGTAAGCCTCTTCCACCGCCGCCAGCCGTTCCGGGCTGGGCGAGAGCTGGCCATAGCGGTATTTCGTCCACGCGCCCGTCGTGCCCGATCCGAATTGCCTATCCAGCCCGCGCAGATGCAATTGCGAAGCCTCGGCCACCGCATAGAACCATGCGATGGTGCGCGCGGTGTCAATTGCGTCCCGCGCCGGCCGGCCTCGGCGCGTCTCGGGAGAAACAACCTTGAGCGGGGGTGGTTTTTTCAAGGGCAGCCGGGGCGGGATAGCGATTCCATAAAATACCAATAAATGGAAACACTG
>JAMDBH010000053.1 GCA_023487615.1 Gammaproteobacteria bacterium | reverse complement strand
GTGGCCGATGACCTCACCCTGGAGCGTTACATAGGGCGTAACAGCCGCATCGAAGGCACTACAGAGCGATTTCCCTCGCTCGACGCCTGTCTGGATTTCCCGCTGTATTTTGTCCTGGAAGAGGCGATCAAAGGCCTTGGCAATCCCGGCGTGCTACGAGAACGTTACGAGCGTTTCCAGACCTTATATGCCGATCACGGCGCCGCGGGACAATATTTCGTCACCTTCGTGGACAACCACGATCAAATGGCGCGCCCTTACCGCCGCTTCATGCACGGCAATCCCTACACCCGACAGGCGATCCTCGCCATAGGATACTTGCTGACTTCGCGCGGAGTGCCGTGCGTCTATTATGGTACGGAACAGGGTTTCGACGGCGGCGGTGACCGCGACCACGAGGTGCGCGAGTGCATGTTCGGCGGCCGGTGGGGCGCATTCAACACCACGGGTCACCATTTCTTCAACACCGCTCATCCCATCTATCAGGCGATTGCAGAGATCGCCGGCTTGCGAAAAAGCGAACCCGCATTGCGTTACGGGAGGCAATACTTCCGTGAGATCTCGGGTAACGGCAGCGATTTCGGCCACCCTCTCGATGGCCGTTGCACGCTCGCCTATTCGCGCATTCTCGATGACACGGAAATTCTCGTTGCGCTCAATCTGGACAGTCAACCGCGCCAGGATTATGTTACGGTTGATTTTCATCTAAACCCGCAGGGACATACCTTGACCCGTCTCCTCATGCCCGAGCAGAATCTGAACGTTGAACGCCGCGGCGGGCGCCATGCGGTAAAAGTCCCGTTACAAGGCCATGAGATGGCGCTGTTCAAACACGTAGCCTGATTTATTCATATTGAACCGCCAAGACACCAAGCACGCCAAGATTTTTTCTTTACAATTCAAGCCTTTTTCTTGGCGACCTTGGCGCCTTGGCGGCTTAACAGGGTGATAAGGGGTTAACCATCGTACTTCACGCCCTCGCCTTTCTGGCGGGCATCATGCTGGTGCAGCAGCTTCCCGGCCTGCCCTCGCTGTGGTGGGTGTTGCCGATCGTCCCGTTGACGGCGCTGGCGGCATGGCGGCGCATGTTTGCAGTGCCCTTGATCTTCGTGGCCGGGGTCCTGTGGGTCACCCTGCAAGCGGGTCTCATCGTACAAGACAGTCTCCCGCAAGAATTGGAGGGCAAGGATCTCTGGGTGGAGGGCACGATCGCCGATCTGCCCAAAGACCTGGAACGCGGCTTCAGCACTGAGTTCGACGTAGCGCGCGCAAAGCTCGGTGATGAGCCGGTAACAATCCCTCGCAAAATCCGGCTTAATATATCCGACCCGGAACTGCACCCCCGCGTCGGAGACGAATGGGGATTCTTGGTGCGTCTCAAACGACCGCACGGCTTTCAAAATCCCGGCGGCTTCGACTATGAAGGTCACCTGTTCAGCGAACGCATCCGCGCCACCGGTTATGTCCGCGCGGAGCAAGCGCCCAGGTTGATCGCATCGAATCTTTACTCCTATCCGATCGGGCGTTTCCGGCAATGGCTGGGCGAGAGCATCCACGCCGCACTGGCGCAAAGTCCGATGGCCGGGCTCATCACCGCCTTCGCCAATGGCGACCAAGGCGGCATCAGCGATGCGCAGTGGGAAGTGTTGCGGCGCACCGGCACTACGCATCTGATCGCCATCTCCGGCATGAATATCGGCCTCGTCGCAGGGATTGTGTATTTTTTTGTGCGCTGGCTGTGGGCGATCCCCGGCTACCCCGTGCTGCGCCTGCCGGCGCAGAAGGCCGCCGCGGCGGTCGCGCTGGCGGCGGCGGTTTTCTATTCCGCGCTGGCGGGCTTCGCCATTCCCACCCAGCGCGCGATAATTATGCTGGCGGTGGTGCTCGGCGCGATACTGCTCAATCGCGCCGTGCGGCCGCCGCAACTGCTGGCCACCGCCTTGCTGCTCGTGTTGCTCTACGATCCGCTCGCCGTGATGTCCACCGGCTTTTGGTTGTCATTCGCCTCGGTCGCGGTCATTCTGTTCTCGGTACAAGGCCGCGTGCGCGAGGCGAAATGGAAACAGTGGGGACGCCTGCAATGGGTGGTCGCCATCGGCCTCCTGCCCTTGTTGCTGCTACTGTTTCAGCAGACCTCTTTGTCCGGCCCGTTCGCCAACATGCTGGCCATCCCCGTGATCGAATCGCTGGTCATCCCGGTCACCTTGTTGGGCGCGCTGTGCGTCGTGCTGTTGCCGCAGATTATTTCATCGTTATTGTTTCAATTCGCCGCCTGGGTGATGGGGCTATTGTGGAAGGCATTGGAGTATCTCTCCGGACTGGAGTACAGCCTGTGGGTGCAGCACGCGCCGGTGTCGTGGGCCTTACCCGTCGGCCTGATCGGCATCGTGTGGCTGTTGATGCCGCGCGGCTGGCCTGCGCGTTGGGTGGGGATGGTCGGTCTGCTGCCGCTGTTTCTGATGCGCCCGCCCGGACCCTCTGCGGGTGAAGTCTGGCTTACGCTGCTCGATGTGGGCCAGGGTCTCGCCGCCGTCGTGCGCACCCACCGGCATGTATTGATATTTGATACCGGCGCCCGCTTCAGCGCCCGTTTCGACGCCGGCCGCGCGGTACTCGTTCCCTATCTGCGCGCGACAGGGGTGGACGATCTCGATGTCCTGCTGGTAAGTCACGGCGACAACGACCACATCGGCGGTGCACAGTCGCTGCTGGCCGCGTTTCCGGCGAAACACATCCTGAGCGGCGAATTGAAACAATAACGATGAAATAATCTGCGGCAACAGCACGACGCACAGCGCGCCCAACAAGGTGACCGGGATGACCAGCGATTCGATCACG
>JAMDBH010000087.1 GCA_023487615.1 Gammaproteobacteria bacterium | reverse complement strand
TTTTATTTTCCATTCCTCTGCGGTGAAAAAGCTTCACCACGGAGGTCGCGGAGGGGAAGTAAAACGTTTTAATCTTGTTCCCCTGCGTCCTCTGCGGTGTATATTGGTATTGTGCGTCGCACTGCGCTACACGTGCTCCACGGCGCTGCGGGCGAACAGATAGTCCAGCCAGAGATTGGTCAGGTGTTCAGGTAGGCGATTTTGCGCGAGGCGTGCATCGAGGTTGTCGAGGTCTACCCAGTCGAGCGGCTGGTCTTGTCCAGCGCAGGAAAAGACCGCGCGCGTGCGTTTGCCGGTAGCGGGATCAATCTGCCATTGCAGACACTGCGCGCAGACGCCCTGCAGCATGCATTGCATGGGACTCCCCACTGAGCCGATTGCCTTTACCTGGTCACAAAAATAGCTGCTCAACCGCCCGGTGCGGGCTTCTTGCACCATGCGCAACAAACGCTCGCTGCCGATGGCGAGGAGGCGGTCTATTTTATTGAGTGAAAAGGTGGATGCCTGACCGGCAGGTTCCAATCCGCCGTCTGCATAGCGCTTGACGATGCCAATGAAATCTCCCGTCATAGTACGATCTTGCGGTCTGCGCGGCGTGATGGGCGGGCCGCCCGCGGTGCACCATACCACCACATCGGCGGCCTCTTGTAACCGTTCCTGCAGGTACAGTTCGTCGGCGGTACGAAAACCGGCGAAATAGATCACCCGATTGCCGGCGCGCCGGAGGGCGGGGCCTAAGGTAAGCATTACCGCTGCGCCGCGGCGTCCGCCTGCTACGAGAATAGTTTCGCCTCGAGGGATTTCAGTCGGTTTGCCGGTTGGCCCCATCAGCACGATGGGCTGCCCCACACGCAGCGTCGCGCACAGCCGCGAGCTGGCGCCAACTTCGAGCACCATAAGCGAGACGCAATCGGGATCGGTTTCGTGGGTGACGCCGGTAAGCGCCATCGTCTCGGTTTGCAGCCGGCTGCCTTCAATGATGGGACTCAGGCTTTCAAAGTTTTGCAGGCGGAAGAATTGACCGGGGCGCAGATTGCGTGCGGCGAGCGGGGCGCGCACTTGAAGTTCAACCACGCTGGGACTGTGCCGGTGTATGCGCACGACGCGCGGCTGAAGCAGATCCCGCATCTGGGCATGGAACACGGGATGATCATCAAGGCGTGCAGAGTCGGGTGGCAGTTTGGCCATGATGTGCGGATAGCTGCGTAGGGCCGAGGCGATGGCCTTGACCACGCTGCCGTGGAATACCGGATGCGTGTCGCCGATGAAGCTGACGCGGTGGTCGTCCTTTGTATAAGAGGTGAAGGGGCCGAACTCAACCTCCTTGCAGTGTGCAGCCTGCTCAAGTTTTTGCAAGATACTGTCTTGTTCCTGATAAGGCTGAAAGTGATCGCCCTGCATGGTGAAGCTGCCGGGGTGTTCGCGCTCGTAAATAGTGTTGGGTGTGGCGCCGGCGGCGATAAAGATCGCGCGCGCAGGCAATATCACTTCCTCATTCGTCGCTATCCATTTGCCGTGCTCATCACGAACACGGCGGCGGCACACCAGCGCCTCGACGTGTTTGAAGCGATCCAGCACGGCGCGCACCGGCTCCAGGCCCTCGGTATAGAAGATGCCTTCTTCCAGCGCCTTGCTGATTTCTTCATGATTGCGGATATAGGCGGGCGATTGATTCATTGTTTGGCGATAGACTACCGTCACACCGCCCCAGGTGCGCAACAGAGGTAAAAAATTCGGTGCTTCGGAAGCGGCCGCGGCGCGAGTGCGTTCCGTGCGCACGGCACGTCCATGTTCTAGAAATTCTTCGAGTATCCCCAGCGACTCTTCGTCCAATTGGCTGCGGATGCGCGCCTCGCCAAAGGCCCGTGCCAGGGTTTCATAACGCGCCAGGGTCTTTTCGACCTGGGCGATGTAATAGACCTGCACCTCGGTCGCTGTATCAATGCCGGTGAGCCCGCCGCCGATGACCACCGCGGGCATACGCACCTGCAGATTGGTGAGGCTGGTACTCTTGGCTGCGCCGGTGAGTTGCAGGGCCATGAGAAAATCGTTGGCTTGGCGCATGCCGCGCGCCAGGGAATTTTCCATTGGCGCCACCTTGGGGAGTCCCGCCCCCGTGGCGATGCTCACGTGGTCAAAACCAAGCCGCCAGGCGTCGTCGAGGGTGAGGGTGCCACCCAAGCGCACGCCGCCGAACACTTGAAACAGCGGGCGGCGTAATAGGCTCAAATAAATCAACTTCAGAAAATTTTTGTCCCAGCGCACGGTGATACCGTATTCCGCCACCCCGCCGAAACCGGTCATGATACGCGTGTCGAGCGATTCCTCCAGGGTCGAATAATCGCGCACCGGTTTTTGCACCAGCCCCTGCGGCAGCGGCTCGATCTTGAGACCGTCAATGCCGACCACCGCGCAGCCTTCCATAGTGAGATGGTGGGCGAGGGTGAAACCGGCCGGCCCCATCCCCGCAATCAGCACCTTGCGGCCATTATAAGGTTTGGCCAGATACTGTTGCCGGCGCAACGGGTTCCAGCGCGTCAGTAAATCATAAATCTCCACGCCCCAGGGAAGCTCCAGGACGTCGGTGAGGCAGTGCGTCTCGATCTGCGGGATGTTCACCGGGTCCTGCTTTTGGTAGATGCAGCCCTTCATGCAGTCGTTGCAGATGCGGTGGCCGGTGGCGGGCACCATGGGGTTGTCCACCATCGCCATAGCGAGCGCTGCGATGGTGTGACCATCGCGTTTCAAGATGTGCATCTCGGAGATTTTTTCTTCCAGCGGACAGCCGGTGAGCACCACGCCGAGCGGATTGATCTTTAAGCCATGCTCCGGCTCAGCTTTCTTTTCCGGGAAACCCTTGGAGCAAAAATCGCCGTCGTGATCGTGGCAGTAGATGCAATAATTGACTTGATCCTGCACCGCGCGCGCGGACATGCGCGAATCGGTGAGCTTGAAGCCGTCGCGCTTATGCCGCTGATCGGGTGGGCCTTCCAGTCGTTGCAAGGGATCGTTTAGAGTTTTTTGAATGCGCACCAGGTGGGGGTAATCGAGCGGCTGCGGAAATTTGAAACTTACCCAGCCGCTTACCGTTGCACGACCGTCTTCATCATTGATGGCGCGGATGCACCAGCGGGTTAATTTTTCAATGGCTTCCGCATGGACTTCAGGGTTTTTGAGCCACTGCTCGGCGAGGCTCGCCACAGCACGCTCCCGATCCATCTCATTAAATGGAGAACTTGTCAGCGCCGAGCCAAGCCAGCTATCCAGCTCGGTAAAAGTCTCCGGCGGATCTTCCTTCAAACGCCGCCGCGCGCGACGCTGTATAAATAATTTCTTGAAAGCAGATACGACATTGTGCGAAAGCGTGCGTGCCTGGGAGGTCTCGAGTTCCTGTTCGATATCGAACAGTTCGGCGATGAAATCTTCCAAATAGGGCGCACAGGAGAGCAGCAGTTCACTCTGTTCCAAGGGGGTAAATGATGTAGAGAGGGCGCGATAACTCAACAGCCCAGCGTGCAAAGCCGTGTCATCCGCAGCAAGCCGGTTTAGAAACAGCTCATCAAGGCGGCGCAGGCCATGGATCCGGAACAGATCGGCAAAACCGAGACCGTCAAAGGGAATATTAGGGGCAGCGGACACGTTCGATACTCTGCTTAGGCATCTTGCTACAGAGTAGCACGAACGGAGTTTATTTCGGAAAAACTACTTACTTGATCCTATTTTTCCGTCATTAGTTGTCTTAATAATGATGATGGGGGTTCGCTTCGCTCTGCCCATCCTACGGGTTGGAGCCGCCGTTAGTTTTACCCCGAGAGCGTGCATAATTTTCAGCACCGTGTCATAGCGCGGTTTGGCGCCGGGCGTGAGCGCCTTATAGAGACTTTCGCGCCCCAGTCTGGTGTCCTTCGCCAGTTGCGTCATGCCACGTGCACGGGCAACGTCTCGCACTGCGATCAGAAATAAATCCGGGTTCGGATCTTCCAGTGCAACGGTAAGATATTCCGCGATGGTTTCTTCGTCTGTCAAATAATCCGCTGCGTCAAAATGTGCAAATTTCGTCATGGTATTTTCTCCCGCTTCAACGTTCGCGCCATTTTAAAGGCGCGCTTAATGTCGCGCTTCTGGCCGGACTTGTCGCCGCCCAGCAAGAGCAGATAGATCACTTTTCCGCGCCGCATGTAATAAAGCCGGTAGCCTGGCCCGACATGAATACGCATTTCCGACACTCCTTCACCAACCGGCTCACAGTCGCCGAAGTTACCAGCCTCGGCAGCGCGAATGCGATGGATTATTCTGGCGCGTCCGACCTTGTCTTTAAGTGCCGCAAGCCAAGCGTCGAATTCCTCTGAGCGCAGAAAAGTGTACATGCCTCACAGTGTATTCGATTGGATACAAAAGCTCAAGGCAGGAATCGCAAGCGGTATGGAGTGTATCTGAGTAGGGTGAGCGGCTGCTGCAAAAATCTACCTCACTGGCTCAAGGCCAAAGGGCGGATACGGCATCCAGCCGCTCACTCTTGAGGTGCCCCTCAAGAGTTTGCTACACGGTTTCGACGGATATAACTCCATCGAATTCACTGCAATAAGGATAATACAAGGTCGGATCAAGCGCGGCGGATCCGACTCATGCCTTCCCCTGCAACTGCAATAGGATCGCCTCGTTCTCCAGCGTCGAGGTGTCTTGCGTGATGGCCTCACCTGCGGCGATGGAGCGCAGCAGGCGGCGCATGATTTTGCCGGAGCGGGTCTTCGGGAGGTTGTCGGCGTAGCGGATGTCGTCGGGGCGGGCGATGGGGCCGATTTGTTCGGTGACCCAGGCGCGCAATTCTCTGGTGAGCGTTTCGTCCACGCCGCCTGCGGGGCGTGCGCCGCGCAATACTACGTAGGCAAATACCGCTTCACCTTTAATCTCGTCAGGTTTGCCTACGACGGCGGCTTCGGCGACGCGCGGGTGTGCGACGAGGGCGGATTCGATTTCCATGGTGCCGAGGCGGTGGCCGGAGACTTTCAGCACGTCGTCGGCGCGGCCCATGATCCAGAAGTAGCCGTCTTCGTCGCGGTGTGCGGTGTCGCCCGCGACGTAGTACTTGTTGTTGAATTTTTTCCAATAGGTGTCCAGGTAACGCTGTTCGTCGCCCCAGATGGTGCGCAACATGAACGGCCAGGGCTTTTTGATGACGAGATAACCGCCTTGATTGGGCTTGGTAATGCTGTGACCTTCTTCATCCACGATGTCCGCCGCGATGCCCGGGAGCGGCAGGGTGCAGGAGCCCGGCTTGGTGGTCACCGCGCCGGGGATGGGTGCGATGAGATGCGCGCCGGTTTCGGTTTGCCACCAGGTGTCCACGATAGGGCAATGTTCGCGTCCGATGTGGGTGTGATACCACATCCAGGCCTCGGGGTTGATGGGTTCGCCGACGGTGCCGAGCAGACGCAATTTGGATAAATCGTATTTGGCGGGAATCTCATCGCCCAGTTTCATCAGGCCACGTATCGCCGTGGGCGCGGTGTAAAAAATCGTAACGCCTTGGCGCTGGCAGATGTCCCAGAAGCGCCCGCCGTCGGGGATGGTCGGCGCGCCTTCGTACATGACCATGGTCGCGCCGGTCGCAAGCGGGCCATAAGTGACATAACTGTGGCCTGTCACCCAGCCGACATCCGCGGTGCACCAGAAGATGTCATCGTCGCGGATGTCGAACACCCACTGCATGGTGACGATGGTGCCGAGCAAATAACCGGCACTGGAATGTTGGATGCCTTTCGGTTTTCCTGTAGAGCCGGAGGTGTAAAGTAAAAATAACGGGTGCTCGCTCTCCACCCACACCGGATCGCACTGATCGGGAACATTTTTTACTGCATCGTGCCACCACACATCGAGCCCGCTTTGCATGGGAATGGTTTGACCGCTGCGCTTTAATACAATGACGGACTCAATAGTCAAAACGCCTTTTGCCAGCGCCTGGTCGGCGGCGAGCTTTAACTCAATGATCTTGCCGCCGCGCGTGCCGCCGTCGGCGGTGATGAGCATTTTGGCGCCGGCGTCTTCAATGCGGTCTTTCAAGGATTGCGCCGAAAATCCGCCGAATACCACGGAGTGTATCGCGCCGATACGTGCGCATGCCTGCATGGCGACGACGACCTCCGGCACCATCGGCATGTAGATCACCACCCGGTCGCCTTTTTTAATACCCTTGGCCTTGAGCGCATTGGAAAAATGACACACCTCACGGTGAAGTTCGGCGTAGCTGAGGCGACGGACGTCGCCCTGTTCGCCTTCGAAAATAATGGCGGTTTTTTGGGCTTTGTCTTTGAGGTTTCTATCGAGGCAGTTGTAGGAGACGTTTAACAAGCCGTCGTCAAACCAGCGAAAGTGAGGCGCCTTACTATTATCCAGAGCGTGCGTAAAGGGTTTGTGCCAGCTGATTTCCTGGAGCGCAAGACGTGCCCAGAATTTCTCATGATCCCCTTCGGCCTCACGGCGCAAGATCTCCAATTCTTGCCGGTTTTTGATGCGCGCCTTGGCGGCAAAGTCCGGAGCAGGTTCAAAAAGGCGTTTTTCGTGTAAGGTAGATTCGATGTTTTGAGTGGTCATGCCAAGTCTATTCCTTAAATGTTATAAAGGCCCCATACCCACAATGTGATAACCGCTGTCCACATAGACCACCTCGCCGGTGATGCCGGAGGCGAGGTCGGAGCACAAAAATGCGGCGGCATTACCGACTTCTTCGATGGTCACGTTGCGCCGGAGCGGCGCGTTCTTCTCCATGTGATCGAGAATTCTATTAAAGCCGCTGATGCCGCTTGCGGCCAGGGTTTTAATCGGTCCTGCCGAGACGGCATTGACGCGCGTACCCTCGGGTCCCAGGCTGTCAGCCATATAGCGTACATTGGCCTCGAGGCTCGCCTTGGCCAGGCCCATCACGTTGTAATTGGGGACGACGCGCTCGGCGCCCAGATAACTCAAGGTGAGCAGGGCGCCGTTGCGGCCCTGCATCAGCTTGCGGCCAGCCTTGGCGAGTGCGGTGAAGCTGTAGGAGCTTATATCGTGCGCGACGCGAAATCCCTCGCGGGTGACGGCGTCTATATACGGACCCTCCAGCTCGCTGCGGAAGGTGTAGGCCGCTGAATGAACGATGCTGTCGAGATGTGACCAGCGCTCGCCTAGCCGCTCGAATGTCCGGGCGATTTCGGCATCGTCGCTCAACTCGCAGGGCAGGGTGATGGCGGAGCCTAACTCGGCCGCCATCTTCTCGACCCGCTCCTGCAATTTTTCATTTTGATAGGTAAGGGCCAGTTCGGCCCCTTCCCGGCGCATTGCCTGGGCGATTCCCCAGGCAATGGAGCGGGTGCTGGCGAGCCCCACGATAAGGGCGCGTTTACCGTTGAGAAATCCCATGGATTTATCCTTTTCTTATATCAAGGCTATTATATAGTGTAGGGTGTTCCTGGGCGACTTGCCACCCGCAACTTCATGCTAAAGGATTGCGCTTCGCTCACGCTTCCGACAAGATGATAGGAATGAATCTCACCGCCCGCCCGCTCCGAAGCCTGTTTTTCGCCGTGATCTCGGCGTCACTCGCCGCTTGCACCGGGCAGGCCTGGAATAATCCTTACCCCGCTCACGAGGAGGGCAAGAATATCCTCTATTCCTCTTTCACCGAGCGTCCCAAACACCTCGATCCTGCGCAATCCTATGTCGAAAACGAATTTGCCTTGATCGCGCAGATCTATGAACCGCCGTTGCAATATCATTATCTAAAACGCCCCTACACACTCATCCCGCTTGCCGCCCAAGAGATGCCGCATGCAGTGTATCTCGACGCGGAGGGCAAGGTTTTACCGGAAACCGCTGAGACCAAGGATATCGCCTTCAGCATTTACGACATCCACATCAAGCCCGGCATACGCTACGAACCCCACCCGGCCTTCGCCCGTGACGAGACCGGGAATTATCGTTATCACCGATTGACTTCCTCCGAGCTTGCCGGAATTGATACGCTCCGGGACTTTAAATACCGCGACAGCCGTGAGCTGGTCGCCGATGACTACGTGTATCAGATCAAGCGTCTCGCACACCCCGGCATACACTCGCCTATTTTTGGTTTGATGAGCGAATATATCGTCGGGCTTAAAGAATATGGCGAGATGTTAAACAATGCAGCGAAGGAACAGGGCGATCAGATCTATCTCGATCTCACCCGTTATCCCTTGGAAGGCGCTACGGCGCTCGATCGTTACACCTATCGCATCAAGGTGCACGGTAAATACCCGCAACTTTTGTATTGGCTGGCGATGCCTTTTTTTGCGCCTGTCCCGCCGGAGGCGGATCGTTTTTATTCACAACCCGGGCTCATTGAAAAGAACATCACGCTGGACTGGTATCCCGTCGGCACCGGTGCATATCGTCTCACGGTGAATGATCCCAATCGCCAGATGGTGTTGGAACGCAATCCCAATTTTCACGGTGAAACGTATCCCGGCGAAGGCGAACCCGAAGACAGATCGCGCGGCCTGCTCGCTGATGCCGGCAAGCCGTTGCCGTTTATTGACAAGGCGGTATACAGTCTGGAAAAGGAGAGTATTCCGTATTGGAACAAATTTCTACAAGGCTATTACGACGCCTCAGGCATCAGTTCCGACAGCTTCGATCAGGCGGTGCGCATCTCGACGGGCGGTGATGTGGCGGTGACGGAGGGGATGCAGGAAAAGGGTATTCGCCTGCTTACCAGTATCGGTACGGATCTTTCTTACATGGGTTTTAACATGCTCGACCCGGTGGTGGGAGGCCTGAGCGAACGCGCGCGCAAACTACGCCAGGCGATCTCTATCGCGGTGGATTATGAAGAGTTTATCTCCATCTTTCTCAACGGGCGCGGCATTCCGGCGCAAGGACCCATCCCGCCCGGCATCTTCGGCTATGTAGAAGGCGAGACGGGTGTTAATTCCTATGTCTATGATTGGGTGAACGGCCGGCCGCAGCGCAAATCGCTCGAAGAGGCGCGCCGCTTGCTGGCCGAGGCCGGCTATCCGAATGGGCGAGATGCACAGACGGGCAAGCCGCTGTTGCTGCATTTTGATACCGCGCTGCGAGGCCCCGATGACAAGGCCTATCTCGACTGGTTGCGCAAGCAGTTTCAGAAACTGGATTTGCAGTTGGATATCCGCAATACGGATTTCAACCGCTTTCAGGAAAAGATGCTGAAGGGCAACGCGCAGATCTGGCAGTGGGGCTGGAACGCGGATTATCCCGATCCCGAAAACTTTATGTTTCTGCTCTATGGCCCCAATGCCAAAGTGGGCAAGAACGGTGAAAACGCGGCGAACTACGACAACCCGGAATTCAATAAATTATTTGAACAGATGAAAAACATGGACAACGGCCCGGAGCGTCAGGCGATCATCAACAAGATGATGGGGATCGCGCGCAAGGATGCGCCGCTGTTGTGGGGATTGCACCGCAAGAAATTCGGTCTGTACCACGCCTGGTATGAGAACGCCAAGCCCAACGAGATGGCCAACAACGAGTTGAAATATATACGCATTGACGCCAGACTGCGCAGCGAGCGGCGAGCAGAGTGGAACAAACCTATCTTGACGCCGCTGTTTGGCATCGCGGTGATCCTGCTTATCAGCATCTTCCCCGCCATGCTGAGTTATCTGCGCAGGGAACGCAGCCCCGCACTATGATCGCATATATCATCCGCCGCGTGCTGTATGCCATTCCGATACTGATCGGCGTCAATCTCATCACCTTCGTTTTATTTTTCGTCGTCAACAGTCCGGATGACATGGCCCGTATGCACCTTGGCGTAAAGCGCGTCACACAGGAGGCGATAGAAAAGTGGAAGGCCGAGCGCGGTTACGACAAGCCGCTCATGGTTAACGAACAGGCGGCCGGTATGGGAAAAGTCACCGACACCATCTTCTTTGAAAAGTCTCTGGCCCTGTTCGCCTTTGAATTTGGGCGCGCAGATGACGGCCGCAGCATCGGCCGCGAGATCAGCGCCCGCATGTGGCCGAGCCTCGCCATTGCCGTACCCACGTTGATTATAGGCATCGGTGTGCAGATCAGCTTTGCCCTGCTGCTGGCTTTTTTTCGCGGATCCTATATTGATCTCTGGGGCGTGGTGATGTGCATCATCATGATGTCCATCTCAGGGTTGTTTTATATCATCGGCGGGCAATACCTCATCAGCAAGCTTTGGCACCTGGTACCGATCTCCGGCTATGACATGGGCGCGAACGCCTTCAAGTTTATCGTGCTGCCCGTGATCATCGGTGTGATTGGCGGAATGGGCTCAGGCATACGCCTCTATCGCACCCTGTTTCTGGAAGAGCTGGGCAAAGACTATGTGCGCACCGCACGTGCCAAGGGCCTCTCCGAGGTGCGCGTGCTGTTCACCCATGTATTGAAAAACGCCATGATCCCCATCCTCACCGGTGTGGTCGTGATCTTGCCCGTCCTGTTCTTGGGCAGCCTGATCCTGGAATCTTTTTTCGGTATTCCCGGTTTGGGCAGTTACACCATAGATGCGATTCAGGCCCAGGACTTCGCCGTTGTTCGCGCCATGGTCTTTCTGGGCTCGGTGCTCTACATTATCGGTCTATTGCTCACCGATATTTCTTATACCCTGGTAGACCCGCGCGTGAGGCTGACCTGATGCCTTTTCAGCCCGTCATCCTCTGGACCGACGCTCTGATCTATCTATTGCTCGGTGTGGTAATCGCTTTCATCATCGTTGCGCGGCGCAAGGAGCATCTGAGCGCTCCCTGGCGTGAGGTCACGCGCAGTAAAATGGCGATGGCCTGTTTGGTGGTCCTGCTGGCCTATCTCACGGTGGGTCTGCTCGATTCGTTCCATTTTCGTCTTGCCCTTTCCACGTCCGGGGGAAGCAGTGGGCGTGTGGACTATTCCTCCGATGTGTTGAGTGTCTTTGACCTGCTCGCTACGCCGCTTCGTACTCGCACCGAAAAAACCTACTCCGCTCCCTTCGCCGCACATTTATACGCCAAGGAAACGATCACACGCCCGGATGGTACGCAGGTGCGAGAGTTTCCACGTCTGCAATTTGGCGGCGCTCACTTGAAAGATCCCGCTGCGGAGCGAGGCATGGACATCGTTAGCCGCTCCCTGAAGGCAGCTGTATGGGGAGGGATTGGTTGGTTGTTGGTTAGCCTGCTATGGATTACGGTGCTGGCGTGGCGTGCTAAAGCTTCTTTCAGTCTCATGCTCAACAACGTGGCGCGCGGTCAAACCCGCGTCCCCTGGCGCGTGATTCTGCTCACACTCGGCGCGATTATTTTATTTGCCATTTGGTCAGCCATGCTGAGCATCCACTACCATATCTTCGGCACCGACAAGGTCGGGCAGGACGTGTTCTATGCGACCCTGAAGAGCATGCGCACCGGACTTGTGATAGGCACGCTTACTACTCTGGTCACGCTGCCGTTTGCCATGCTGGGCGTGCTGGCGGGTTATTTCCGCGGCTGGGTGGATGACGTGGTGCAATATATATATACCACCCTCAACTCCATCCCCGACGTGCTGCTGATCGCCGCGGCGATACTCATGTTGCAGGTGTATATGGCCAACCATCCCGATCAATTCGAGACCGTAGCCCTGCGCGCCGACGTGCGGCTGTTATTTCTGTGCATTATCCTGGGCATCACTAATTGGACGGGGCTGGCGCGTCTGCTGCGCGGCGAGACGCTGAAACTGCGCGAGATGGATTATGTTCAGGCTGCAGTCGCCCTGGGTGTCAGCCACGGCACCGTCATCTGGCGTCATCTCATTCCTAACGTCATGCACATCGTTTTGATTACCATGGTGCTGAGTTTCAGCGGTTTGGTGTTGGCCGAGGCGGTGCTGTCTTACGTAGGCGTAGGCGTAGATCCCTCCATGATTAGTTGGGGCAATATGATCAACAGCGCGCGCATGGAGATGGCGCGTGAACCCATGGTGTGGTGGTCATTGCTGGCTGCCTTTGTGTTCATGTTTATCCTGGTGCTGGCCGCCAATCTGTTTTCCGACAAGGTGCGCGACGCCTTTGATCCGCGCTTGAGAAAGCTATGACTGCGTTACTCAGCATAAAAAACCTCACCACCTGGTTTGAAACCGGCCAAGGTCAACTGCGCGCCGTGGATGGCATCAGTTTCGACATCGCCGCCGGCGAGGTGTTCGCCCTGCTCGGCGAATCCGGCAGCGGCAAGTCGCTCACCGCGCTCTCCATCATGCGCCTGTTGCCCTCCACCGCGCGCAGCAGTGGCCAGATATTGTTACGCGACGTCGCTCCCGGCATCCTGCCTCCCGCGACATTAGTACGTCCCTGTACGTCACAGGACCTCTTGCGACTCCCGGAGGTCAAGATGCGCGAGGTTCGTGGCGGACGCATCGCCATGATTTTTCAGGAACCGATGACCAGTCTCAATCCGGTGCTCACCGTGGGTACGCAGATTAGCGAGGCACTCAAGGTGCACCGGGGACTTAAGGAAAGGCGCGCCGAACAGCGCGCCATCGAACTGCTGGACGCCGTCGGCATCGCCGAGCCCCAGCGGCGCATTCACGATTATCCCCATCAACTCTCCGGCGGCATGAAACAACGCGTGATGATTGCCATCGCTTTGGCAGGCGAGCCTGAATTACTGATTGCCGACGAACCGACAACGGCGCTCGATGTCACCATCCAGGCACAGATTCTGGAGCTGTTGCGCAAGCTGCAAAAAGATATGGGCATGACCGTCTTGCTCATCACCCATGATCTCGGCGTGGTGTCAGTGATGGCCGATCGCGTGGCGGTCATGTATGCGGGTCAGATCGTTGAGCTGGCCTCCCGCGCGCAATTCTTTGCTGAGCCGCAACATCCTTACACGAAGAAATTGTTTGATTCGCTGCCCGGTTTCAACAAACGCGGGCAACCCCAACTAATCATGGAGGGATCGGTGCCCTCGCTTGCCGAGCGCCCTACGGGCTGCCGGTTTACCCCCCGTTGCGATTTTGCCTGGCAGACATGCCGGGACATTATCCCGCGCTGGACGGGTGTCGCTCCCGGCGTCCTGCCTTCTGCGACACTAGTACTTCCATGTACGTCGTCGGCCGAGCATGGAGTACTCTGTCATCTCTACGACCCCGCCTACAGCGCCGCGCGGCCTGCTGATGTGGGATCTAAGATGGCAGCGGATTTTGCGGTATTGCCTCATCCCGAAGCAGCCGTTCCTATGTCACACGAGGCCGGCGCGGAGCAGGCCTTGCTGGAGATCCGCGATCTCAAGGTCTATTTCCCCATCCGCAAGGGTCTCTTGCAGCGTGTGGCGGGTTACGTGCGCGCCGTGGATGGCGTTTCGCTCACGATAAAACCCGCCCAGACCCTCGCCCTGGTGGGTGAATCGGGTTCCGGTAAGACCACCGTGGGCAAGGGTATCCTGCAACTGGTGCCGCCCACCGGAGGCAGCGTACGATTTGCCGGGCTCGATCTGCGCGCCTTGCGCGGCGAGGCCTTGCGTCGGCAACGCGCGAATTTTCAAATCATCTTCCAGGATCCCTATTCCTCGCTTAACCCGCGCATGATGGTGAGCGATATTCTGAAAGAGGGCATGCAGGCGCTTAAGATAGGCACGGTCGGTGAACACGAACGGCGCGTGGACGAACTGTTGGAACAGGTGGGGTTGCAAGCCGAACTCAAATACCGCTATCCGCACGAATTCTCGGGCGGGCAGCGCCAGCGCATCTGCATTGCGCGAGCGCTCGCTGTGAATCCCAAACTCATCATCTGCGATGAACCGACCAGCGCGCTGGATGTCTCGGTGCAGGCGCAGATCCTGAACCTGCTGAAGACCTTGCAAGAACGGCTCGGCATCGCCTATCTGTTCATCACACACAACATTGCGGTGGTTGAATACCTCGCCCACGAGGTCGCGGTGATGTATCACGGCAAGATCGTGGAGCATGGCCCGACCGAGACTGTGTTGCGCCATTCCAGCCACCCCTACACCAAAACCCTGCTCGACGCAGTGCCAAGGGTGGGAGGGGTGAGGGGTGAGGGGTGAGTCACGCAGCTTCGCGGCGTGACCTAGCTTTTTTACGCCTCACTCCTAACGCCTCACGCCTCACAGTCATTTAACGCAATCCCTCTTTACCCATACTCGCATTCGCCACACTGCCGTTATCGGGGTAGACGGTAAGGCTATGCCCAGGCATCAGGTATTTGAATTCGACCTTATCCGCGTTCCATGCGCGGAGCTGGGCGGTGGTGATCTTGAAGTGCTTGGCGATGCGCTCCCACGAGTCACCCTCACGGACTGTGTACTGGACGAGGGGCTTGGAAGATTGAGTGGAGGATGAGGCTATGACGAGAGATTTGGAGGGGGGAGATTGCTTGGCAGTTCCGCCGGGATCTTCTCCTTCGGCTTTGCTCAGGACAGACTTTTTGTCCTTGATCCCGGGCCTGCCCGGCTCGGCGAGGCGTTTGTCCACGCTGAGGGCGGCGAGTTTGGCGGCGAAGGCCGCCACCTTGTCTACCGGCAGCAGCAGTTGATGGGGGCCGTGGGGGGCAGTGGCCCCGCGCAGGAAACCGGGGTTAAGCTGACGCATTTCCTTTTGGGAGATGTCCGCCATCTTGGCGGCCAAGGTGAGATTGATCGGAGAATCCAGATCCACGCTCGCCACATAGGGGGCGTTGGGGATCGGATTCAAGGTCACGTTAAACTCGTCGGGTGCGGCGACCAGCGCCGTTATCCCCAGCAGTCTCGGAATATAGGCCTTGGTTTCCTTGGGCAAATCGAGCGACCAAAAGTCGGTGGACTTGCGGGCGCGCAGGTTTTTCTTGACGGCGCGCTGCACCGCGCCCTCGCCCGCGTTGTAGGCCGCCAGGGTGAGCAGCCAGTCGCCCTCAAAGTCGATGTTTAGTTTTTGCAGATAATCCAGGGCGGCGTTGGTGGAGGCGATAACATCGCGCCGTCCGTCGTACCAGAAGGTTTGTTTGAGACCGAAGTTTCTGCCGGTGGAGGGGATAAACTGCCACATCCCCGCCGCACCCTGGTCGGATTGGGCCAGGGGTTGATAGGCGCTTTCGATCAGTGGCAGGAGCGCGATCTCGGTGGGCATCTGGCGCTTCTCGATCTCCTCGAGCACAAAGTAAAGGTAAGGCTCCGCTCGCGTCAGGGTTTCGCCAAGCCTTTCCTGGTCATCGGCAAAATCCTCGGCCTCGCGTAAC
>JAMDBH010000097.1 GCA_023487615.1 Gammaproteobacteria bacterium | reverse complement strand
TCCACAACCGGCAAGGTGATTTTTTCAGGTGTCGGCAAGACCGATGCGGAGATGCGGCGTGCCCTGGAGGCGGGCATTATGTGTTTCAACGTCGAGTCAGAGGCCGAACTGGACTGTCTCAATGGGGTCGCGGGACGCCTGGGACGGCGCGCGCCGGTCTCGCTGCGCGTAAATCCCGATATTGATGCGCGCACCCATCCTTATATCTCCACCGGCCTCGCCGAAAACAAGTTCGGGATAGACATAGCCGCCGCCCACGATGTATACCGGCGCGCCGCGGCGATGCAGCACATTGAGGTGTTGGGCGTGGACTGCCACATCGGTTCGCAGTTGACCGAAGTCGAGCCTTTTGCGGAAGCCCTTGAGCGGGTATTGTCCCTGGTGGACAGGCTACGGGATGATGGCATTGCACTCCGCCATCTGGATCTCGGCGGCGGATTGGGCATCCGGTATTCGGACGAGACGCCGCTGGAACCCGCGCAATACGCCGCGGCATTGCTTCCGCAACTCAGGAATCGGGATTATCAAATTTTGATTGAGCCCGGACGCGCCATCGCCGGCAACGCCGGGATCTTGTTGACCCGGGTCGAATATATAAAGCATGGCCGGCACAAGAATTTCGTGATCGTGGACGCCGCCACGAACGACCTCATACGGCCCGCCCTGTATGATGCCTACCATGCCATCCGGCCGGTGCAGGAGCGTAGCGGCGAGGCGCAGATCTATGATGTGGTCGGCCCGGTGTGCGAAAGCGGCGATTTTTTGGGCCGGGATCGCAGCTTGAACGCGCAACGCAACGATCTTCTGGCGATCTTTTCGGCGGGCGCCTATGGTATGAGCATGAGCTCCAATTACAACACCCGCCCGCGCGCGGCGGAAGTGATCGTGGACGGCGCCCGGCACCACCTTGTGCGCGCACGCGAGACGGTGGTGGAACTGTTTGCGGGCGAAAAACTGTTGCCGTAGCAAGCCGTGTTGAATTACGGCCCGCCGCGCCCAATATCAGTAAACATATTCACCGCAGAGGACGCAGAGGAATGCGATTAGGATGATGAATTTCACCTCCGCGTCCTCTGCGGTGATGCTTTTTTCATCGTAGTAAGGCTCACTAGAGGCTAATCAGTGGAACAATTTCACGGTACAACCATCCTGTCGGTGCGGCGTAACGGCAAGGTCGTCATAGGCGGGGACGGTCAAGTGACCATAGGCAACACGGTCATGAAGGGCAATGCGCGTAAGGTGCGCAGGCTGTATCACGACCAGGTGATTGCCGGCTTTGCCGGCGGCACCGCGGACGCCTTCACGCTGTTCGAGCGTTTCGAGGCCAAGCTGGAAAAACATCAAGGCAATCTCACCCGCTCCGCCGTCGAGCTGGCCAAGGATTGGCGCACCGACCGCATACTGCGCCGCCTGGAGGCCTTGCTCGCGGTCGCGGACAAAACCGCCTCGCTCATCATCTCCGGCAACGGGGATGTCATCGAGCCCGAGCAGAGCTTGATGGCCATCGGCTCGGGCGGCCAATTCGCCCAGGCGGCGGCGCGTGCGCTGCTCGAGAATACCGATTTCGACGCCCGCACCATTGTGGAGAAGGGCATGGCGATTGCGGCGGACATCTGCATTTACACCAACCGGAATTTGACGATAGAGGAGCTGTAGACCGTTTTGGTTTACACCGTTATGACGATGCTGACACCTAAAGAAATCGTCCAGGAGCTGGACAAACACATCATCGGCCAGGGCGCGGCGAAGCGTGCGGTGGCGATTGCGCTCCGCAACCGCTGGCGGCGCGGGCAGGTTAGCGAGGACTTGCGCAATGAGATCACGCCCAAGAATATTCTGATGATCGGTCCGACCGGCGTGGGCAAAACCGAGATCGCGCGCCGCCTCGCCAGGCTGGCCAGCGCGCCGTTCATCAAGGTTGAGGCCACCAAATTCACCGAGGTGGGTTACGTGGGGCGTGATGTGGAATCCATCATCCGCGACCTGCTGGACACCGCCATCAAGATGACGCGCGAGGAAGAAATGAAAAAGGTGCGGCACCGCGCCGAGGAGAGCGCCGAGGAGCGCATCCTGGATATCCTGCTGCGCCCCGCACGCCAGCCGGCCTTTGTTTCGTCCGACACAGTGGCGACTGCCGAGGAGTCGTCTACGCGCCAGACCTTCCGCAAAAAACTGCGCGAAGGTGAATTCGATGAGCGTGAGATCGAGGTCGAACTCAGCGCCGTTCCCATAGGCGTGGAGATCATGGCGCCGCCCGGCATGGAGGAGATGACCAGTCAGTTGCAGGGGATGTTTCAAAATCTCGCCGGCAGCCGCACCCGCACCCGCAAGCTGCGCGTCAAGGAGGCTTTTAAATTGCTGACCGATGAAGCGGCAGCCAAGCTCATAGATGAAGAGGCCCTCAAGACCCGCGCCATACAAAACGTCGAGCAGAACGGCATCGTATTCATAGACGAGATAGACAAGATCACCTCGCGCTCGGAACGCATGGGGGCGGATGTCTCGCGCGAAGGCGTGCAGCGCGATCTGTTGCCGCTGGTGGAGGGGAGTACGGTGTCCACCAAGTACGGCATGGTCAAGACCGATCATATCCTGTTTATCGCATCGGGCGCGTTTCATCTTTCCAAGCCCTCCGATCTCATCCCCGAATTGCAGGGCCGCCTGCCAATACGTGTTGAACTGGATGCGCTGGGCGCGCAGGATTTTGTGCGTATTTTGACCGAGCCGGACGCCTCTCTCACTGAGCAATACAGCGCGCTGTTGGCGACCGAGGGTGTACACTTGAGTTTCACGCCGGATGGCATTTCCCGCCTCGCCGAGATCGCCTGGCAGGTCAATGAGCGCACCGAGAATATCGGCGCACGCCGTTTGCATACGGTGATGGAGCGTCTGCTCGAGACGATCTCCTTCGGTGCGTCGGAGCAAGCGGGTCAGAGTTTCGAGATCAACGCCGCGTATGTGGACGAACATCTCCGCGAACTGGCCGAGAACGAGGATTTGAGCAGGTATATACTTTGAAGGCAGATACAAGAGGAAAGATACAAGATACAAGAGGGATAAAGTTTTGTACTTTTCTCTTGTATCTTTTCTCTTGTATCTGTATCTATGCGACCCACTGAAATTAAACTGCATCAAAAATCGCGCATGCTGGAGATCAGCTTCGACGACGGCGCCCGTTTCGATCTGCCCTGTGAGTACCTGCGCGTGTATTCGCCATCGGCGGAGGTGCGCGGTCACGGCCCCGGTCAGGAGGTATTGCAGGTGGGCAAGGAACAGGTCAACATCAGTGCCATAGACCCGGTGGGCAGCTATGCCGTGCGCCTGCATTTCGATGACGGACACAACACGGGGCTTTATTCGTGGGATCTGCTCTATGAGCTCGGTGCACATCAGCAGGAAAAATGGCAGGCCTATCTGGAACGGCTGCAGCGGGCAGGACACACGCGCAAAGAAGCATGAGCGAACGAGACACCACCCACTTCGGCTATCAACAAGTCCCGATCGAGGAAAAGGCGGAGCGGGTCGCCGGTGTATTCGGATCGGTGGCGGCCAGCTACGACCTGATGAACGATGTCATGTCGTTCGGCATCCATCGCTTGTGGAAACGCTTTACCATTGACGTGAGTGGTGTCAGGGCAGGGGAGCGCGTGCTGGATCTCGCCGGCGGTACCGGTGACCTGGCCGCTAAACTCGCGGATCGCGTAGGGATGCAAGGTCAAGTGATGCTCGCCGACATCAATGCCGCCATGTTGCGGGAAGGGCGTGAGCGGTTGGTGAATCGCGGAGTGGTGGCTAATATTGAATATCTCCAAGCCGATGCCGAATGCCTGCCTTTTCCCGATGACTATTTCGACTGTGTCACCATGGCCTTCGGGCTGCGCAATGTGACTCATAAGGAACGCGCCCTGGCCGCGATCTGTAGGGTGTTGAAGCCGGGCGGCCGTGCGTTGATACTGGAGTTTTCCAAACCCAGCATCCCCGGCCTGCAACCCCTGTATGATCTATACTCGTTCAAGGTCCTCCCGCTGATGGGCAAACTGATCGCACGCGACGCGGATAGCTACCGTTATCTCGCCGAGTCCATCCGCATGCATCCGGATCAGGAAACGCTCAAAAGAATGATGCAGGGCGCGGGTTTTGAGCGCTGTGATTACTATAATCTAAGCGGTGGCATCGTGGCCTTGCACAAGGGTTATAAGTTCTGAGTCCCACTGCCCGAACCTACCCAACACGCATGAACATCCCCCAGCCAGTGCACATACGCGCCTTGGAAGGCACACTGAACCGCTATCTCAATCTCGACCCAGATACCCCGTCGCGTTTCGCCGCTCTCTCCGGCAAGGTCATCGCGGTCGAATTGGAAGGCCTGGAGCGGACAATATACTTTGCGCCCGAGCCGGATGGAGTCCGCATCCTTGCGGATTATGCGGGCGTTCCCGATGCGATATTGCGTGGTACGCCGTGGGCGCTATTGCGCATGGGCGGCCTACAGAGCGACAGCCGCGAGGCCCGCGCGGCGCTGGTCTCGGGGGAGGTGCGGATCAGCGGCGACGTCGAGTTGGGACAGCGCTTCAAGCAGATCCTCGACGCCGTCGAGATAGACTGGGAAGAACATCTCGCAGGGTTCGTGGGCGACCTGCTGGCCCACAAACTCGGTAACGCGGCGCGCGCCGTGCAGGGCTGGGGCCGGCAAGCCGCCGCCAGGCTCGGCCAGGATTTCGCCGAGTATCAACAGGAGGAAGCGTACAACCTGCCGCGCCCGGACGATGTGCGGAACTTTATCGGCGCGGTGGATACCTTGCGCGATGATGTCGAACGCCTGGAGCAACGGGTGGCGCGCCTGCGGCGCCGCCTGGAAGCTGCGACGGATAAAAAAACGTGATACGCCCCGGCCAGTTTTTCCGCCTGTTTTATATCAATCGTGTCTTGCTGCGGCATGGGCTGGACGAAATCATCCTCGCCACCCATCTATTCCGCCCGCTGCGTTTTTTGCTTTATTTTGCCCCGTGGTACTGGGTGCGCGGCGATCTGCCGCCGCGCGCGGTGCGCATCCGCCGCGCCCTCGAAGACCTCGGTCCGGTGTTCGTCAAATTCGGACAAATGCTTTCCACCCGCCCCGATTTATTGCCGGAAGACATCGCCAGGGAACTCGCCCTGCTTCAGGATCAAGTGCCATCCTTCCCCGGCGATCAGGCGCGCGCCATTATCGAGCAGGCCTACGGGAAACCCTTGAGCGAGGTGTTTCAGGAATTTCAGGAGACTCCGTTTGCCTCCGCCTCTATTGCACAAGTCCATCTCGCGCGCCTGTTCGGCGGCCGCGAGGTCGTCGTCAAGGTTGTGCGTCCGCAGATTGAAAAGGTGATCCGCCGCGATGTGAGTCTGCTCTACGCCCTCGCCGAGATGGCCGAGCGTTACTGGTCGCAGGGGAAACGTCTGCGGCCGCGCGCAATAGTCGCGGAGTACGAAAAGACCATACTCGATGAGCTCGATCTGCTGCGCGAGGCGGGCAACGCCAGTCAGTTACGCCGCAACTGGCTGGATTCTACGCTGCTCTACGTACCGGAAATCGAATGGCCATTGGCGCGTCGCGACGTCATGGTCATGGAGCGGATTTACGGCATCCCTATCAGTGATGTCGCAGGTCTACGGGCGGCGGGCATCAATCTCAAGGAACTGTCCGAACACGGCGTGGAAATATTTTTTACTCAAGTTTTTCGCCACAGCTTCTTTCATGCTGACATGCACCCCGGCAACATCTTCGTCTCGCCCAAGGGGCAATACGTCGCGGTGGACTTCGGTATCATGGGTACGCTCAGCCCGGCGGATCAACGCTATCTCGCGGAGAACTTTCTAGCCTTTTTCAACCGGGACTACCGCCGCGTCGCGCAGTTGCACGTAGATGCCGGTTGGGTGCCGTCTACTACGCGAGTAGATGAGTTTGAATCCGCCATGCGTACCGTGTGCGAACCGATTTTTGAACGCCCGCTGAAGGACATCTCCTTCGGGCAGTTGTTGCTGCGTCTGTTTCAAACGGCGCGCCGCTTTAATATGGAAGTGCAGCCGCAACTGGTGCTGCTGCAAAAAACCTTGCTCAACATCGAAGGCTTGGGCCGGCAACTGTATCCCGAGCTGGATCTATGGGTTACCTCGAAGCCGATCTTGGAACGCTGGATGAGCGAACAGGTTGGAACACGCGCCTTATTGCGCGCTGTGCGCGAGAACGCCCCGCAGTGGGCGGAAAAGATGCCCGATATCCCTCTGCTGGTGCACGAAGTCCTGGAGCAGGCGCGCGACGGCAAGCTGCAAATCGAATGGAAATCGAAGGAGCTTAATGAGATACGCCGTGAAATGCGGCAGGCCATGGCACGCGGCTATACCGCCACGATAGGCGCAGCCTTTGTTATCAGCGCCGCAGTGATTAAAGGTTTGGACGGTTATGCCCCGATGATGATCGGCAATGCGCCCGTGCTCACCTGGCTGCTCGGTGGCATCGGCGCCTTGCTCCTGATCCGTTCATGGTCGGGCGGACGGGATTAACTGATTAAAACTTACCGCTGAGGACGCGGAGGTGTTTGGGGGGCATGAAATAACGCACCTCCTCTGCGATCTCTGCGGTTATATTTTGCTGCGGCGAAGGCCGGGTTTCGTTTCTCAGCCCAGCCTGCGGACTTGCGGACCGAGTCCTTAACGCGCCGCTCAACTTGCTCCCCCTCTGCCCGGCCGAAAGGAACCCGCTTGATTTCATTGCCTTCCGCGTTACGGTAAACCAACTCATCCGTCTCCAGGTTGTATTCGGGGTGACGGGGATCATTCCACTGGTCGAGAAAGTACATGTAGAAGGGGGCAAAGAAGCCGCGGGTTGGGTAGTCCCGCTGCAGGGCGAATACGTATTCCGGCTGGCTCTTGACTTCATAGCCTTCATGGCAATACTGCACCCACACATACTCCCCCGTCACCACCAGCTTCCAGAACGGCGGGTCGTTATAGAGCTTAAGGGTGATCTTCTTGCCTGCGGCGCTCAGCTTCTTCAAGTAGGCGATACTGGTTTCGGTTTCGTGGCGGTATGTTTCCAGCAGCGATTCCGGGTCGCTTAGGGAGCTGACGCGCTTGATGGCGCCCTCGCCATTCGGATTCATCAGCATTACCCTGATTTCGTAGCTGTGTTCCAAGGGTTGCTGAAGCATGCAATTTTCCGAGCTGAACGTATCATAGCCGGTGATGGAGAAAATAGAGACATCCCGCGCGCAAAGAAATTTTTTGCGCAACGCACGCTCGCCCCTACGTGAAAACCAGCCGGTTTTTTCGCGCGCATACACCAGCGAGGCGATCTTGTTCATCCGCAAGCTGCGCCGGCCATCCAAGGCAATTAAGGAGATGTTGAACAACATGACCAGCACGGCGGCAAAGCCGATCTCGGTGATGACCAGTAAGTGGGAATCGTATTCTACTTTCGGCCACCAATAGTAAAGAATGTATTTGGCCGCCACCGGCAAGTAAAAAGCCATGCCAATGGCCAGCAGCGTGATAACGGTATGCGCCACAATATGCCGAATGCTGCTGGAGAGACTGCGAAAATGGATGTTGTAATGCATCGTACGCTCCTTGGAAATGGGATGGACACGAGATAAACGGGCGATTGTACTGCCGACGGTTGAAGAACAAGCTGCGTGCGGCCCATGGATGAGCCACCATTTCGGGACTACAGAAGACAGCCGGAGTAGTTATCCGGCCGTCATGCAAACAGTAAAATAACTATACCACAGATTCAGGCGTTGGATACGCGGCGATTTCACTTTTAAACTACTACGATTTTTTTGCTCCTACCACAACCAGTACGATTCCTCCTACCAGCGCCAATACGCCTAAAACAGGCGGGAGTGGGATCGTCTTCTCGGTTTCTGCAGTGGCCTCGATGGGGCCAATGTCAATGACCTTCTCTTGGGTCGTGTAGGTAATTCCCTGGTAGGCGAGTGCAACAACCCCCAGTACGATAAGAATGATACCGATCATGGTCGCCGATTTCATACACAGTCTCCTTGATTAATTTTGAAATCAGGTGGATCCGAGGAATCTCTGATTAATCAGAGATTCCATAAAACTATAAAGGTCTGCGGCCCTGGATGATTCGAATCAGCACTACAATGATAGCGATTACTAGAAGGAGATGGATAAATCCTCCGATGGTGTAGGAAGTAACCAGACCTAATACCCATAGGATCAACAGAATGACAGCAATAGTCCACAAGATATCCATGTTCAACTCCTTTATTTAACAAGGTCAATTGCCAAGTTGGTATCAATCTACCCCATTTATTAAGCGACATATTCAAACCGAATGCAAGTAGTTGTGTGACACGGCTTGGCACAAGACAGGATGTGTAAGTCGAGCTAGCAGGCTGTTGAAAAACAGCCTGCGTGCGGCACACGGATGCGCCGCCATTTTTCAAGCACGGTGTAGGTGCTTGAAAAATGGAGCAAAGCAAAAATCGCACTTTTTGCTTAGCGAGTTGAAAAAGCCCATGGACGGGCTTTTTCAACAATCTGCTAAGGGTGTTCCTTGCCGACTGCGGTCAAAATACCCTGCAACAGCGCTACCGGAGTGGGGGGGCAACCCGGTACGGCGACATCCACCGGAATCACGGCATTCACCGCACCACAACTCGCATAACTCACACCAAAGATACCGCCGGTGCAACCGCAATCACCCACCGCAACCACCCACTTGGGGTCAGGCACGGCATCATAGGTGCGTTGCAGCGCGGTCTGCATGTGCCGGGAAACAGGCCCGGTGACGAGCAGCAGATCGGCATGACGCGGGCTTGCGACGAAGTGTATACCCAAACCCTCGATGTTGTAGTAAGGATTGCTCAGGGCGTGAATCTCCAATTCGCAGCCGTTGCATGACCCGGCATCCACGTGACGTATCGCAAGCGCCCGGCCGAAACAGGCGAGGATACCCGTGTGCAGATGCTGCACTTGCCGGCGCAGCGCATCATCCGTAGAAGGCGGCGCCTCGGTCTTGATGCCGGTGCATAAAATCTGTCTGATGGTCTTATACATAGCTATAAATCGTGTCCGCTATAGCTCAGGTTAAAGGATTTATTGATGAGCGGAAAATCGGGAACGATATTGCCGATCACTGCATATTCCAGCGCCGGCCAGTTTTGCCAGGAAGGATCGTGCGCATGCAGGCGACGTATGCCGTTATCTCTACCGGCAGAGAGCGCAATGAAAATTTCACCGCGCCAGCCTTCCACCCAGCCCACGCCGAACGCGCCGTCCGAAACCGCGGGCATCTCTATAACGATATTGCCTTCCGGTAATTGTTCCAGCAGCATGCGGCACAGGCGCAGCGATTCGAAGATTTCCTCGAAGCGCACCGTGACGCGCGCCGCGACGTCACCGTTGCGGTGCGTTGCCATGCGTACCTCGAGTTGGTCATAGGGCGCGCAAGGAAATTGCGCACGCAAATCCCAGGATTGCCCGCTTGCGCGCCCCGCAAAACCGGTGAGGCCCAGTCGCGCCGCCAGATCGGGCGCAACGCGTCCGGTGGTCAGGAAGCGGTCCTGCATGCCCGCGTGATCATCGTAGATATTTTTGAGTACGGTCACTTCATCCTGCAACTGCTGGATTTCGTTTGTCAGACGTTGTTTAGCGCCGGCGCCCAGATCATGCGCGACGCCGCCCGGTATGACAACATCCATCAGGTAACGGTGGCCGAATAACGCGCCATTGGTGCGCAGCACGTCTTCCTTGAGACGCGAGAATTGCGCGAGTCCAAAGGCGAAGCCCGCGTCGTTGCCGAGGGCGCCGAGATCGCCCAGATGATTCATCATCCGCTCGCGCTCCAGCAGAAGCGCGCGTAGCCACAGCGCGCGCGTCGGCGGTGTGAGTCCCGCCGCACCCTCCAGCGCCATCGCGTAGGCCCAGGCGTAGGCGACGGTGCTGTCGCCGCTGATGCGGCCGGCCAGTTTGGCGGCCTCGCGCTGCGTCATATTTGCAAAAAGTTTTTCGATGCCCTTGTGCGTGTATCCCAGGCGCTCCTCCAGCCGCAGAATCTTTTCTCCGACGATTTGAAAACGAAAATGCCCCGGCTCGATGACGCCGGCGTGGACCGGCCCGACCGGGATTTCGTGCACACCCTCTCCCGTCACCGTGATGAAGGGATAGTGGTCATCTTCCGCCGCAAAGTGGGCTGCCGCAAAATCCCCGCGCAACGGATATTGGTTGCCGGGCCAGGCGCCGTGACGCAGCCACTTGCGGTGATCCGCTGCGCCGCCGGGATGCAACCCCAGCATATCGTGCACGGCGCGCTGCATGCGGTTGGCCGACGGGAACAGATCACTGATGTCGGGAAATTTCGGATACCGCTCTTCCACATCAAGACGCAAGCAGACCATCCCCGAGTTCACGCTGAGCGCCGCATACACGGCGTAACCCTCGCCGCGCTTGCGCTCATCACTGCCCCACAGCGCAATCAGACGCCCTCCCGCGGTACGTACTCCTTCACAGGCCGAACGCCACTGCTCTGTATCCACCGTGCCCCGCCAGGCGGGTACAGCGCCGGAAATCTTGTTTAGTTCAATTGGAAACTCTTCGAGTTGCATTATCCGTCGTGTGACTTTAAGGGCTGATCAAACGCGCGGCTTCTCTGTACCAGTCTGCAAGATACGGAGGTATGTATAAACCCAGCATCAGTACCAGGCTGAGGTGCATAAAAACGGGTATCAGCGCCGGCGGATGCGGCAAGCGTTGCGCAGTGGTTTCGCCAAACACCATGGGCTGCACCTTGCCGAAGATCGCGGCAAACGCCACGCCCAGTGCAATGAGCAAAAACGGCGTGGCCCAGGGTTGGCTGTGCATGGTTGTGGTGAGAATCATGAACTCACTGGTAAACACGCCGAACGGCGGCATGCCGAGTATGGCAAGCGCCCCCAGCATCAAACCCCATCCTACGGTCGGGCTGTGCTGAATCAGCCCGCGTATCTTGTCCATAAGCTGCGTGCCGGTTTTCTGTGCGGCGTGGCCAGCGGCAAAAAAGATGGCTGATTTGGTCAGCGAATGCACGGTCATATGCAGCAATGCCGCGAATGTAGCGACCGGCCCGCCCATGCCGAAGGCAAAGGTCATAAGCCCCATATGCTCAATTGAGGAATAGGCGAACAGGCGCTTGATGTCCTTTTGCCGCGAAAGGGAAAATGCGGCCGCCACCACACTGATTAGACCGAATCCCATCATCAGGTTGCCGGCCAAGTGGCTGTTGTCCAATGCGCCATCCACCAGTATCTTGCTGCGCACCACGGCGTACAAAGCGACATTGAGCAGCAATCCGGAAAGCACTGCGGAGACCGGCGTCGGGCCTTCGGCGTGCGCATCAGGCAGCCAGTTGTGTAAAGGCACCAGTCCGACCTTGGTGCCGTAACCGACCAGCATGAAGACGAACGCGAGTGACAGTACCGTGGGCTCAAGCTGGCTCTTGACGGAATTGAGGTGCGTCCATAACAGCGCCGTGCCGCCTGACCCAAGCACCTTTTCCGCGGCGAAGTAAAGCAAGATGGTGCCGAATAACGCCTGAGCAAGACCGACGCCGCACAGGATGAAATATTTCCACGCCGCTTCCAGACTCGCCGGCGTGCGGTACAGGCTCACCAATAGCACCGTGGTGAGCGTGGCCGCCTCCATCGCCACCCACAGGATGCCCATGCTATTAGTGGTGAGCGCAAGCAGCATGGTGAAGGTAAATAATTGAAACATGCTGTGATACAGGCGCAGCATGTTTAATGAGAGTTTGCCGTGATGTTGTTCAATGCGCATGTAAGGACGGCTGAACAGTGAAGTGGTAAAGGCGACAAAGGCCGTAAGCGCGACCAGGAATACGTTAAAGGAGTCGATAAAAAATAACTCTTCGGCGACGAGCAGCGGGCCATGGTCAATAATGCGCACCGTGAGTATAATCGCCGCGACAAACGTGCCGAGGCTCATCATGGCCCCTAACTCCGCGGCCCATGTCTTATGCCCCCACAAGGCCAGTAATATACTACCCAACAGCGGGATGGCGAGGACCCAAAGCGCTTCCACTCAGTCGTCCTTTAACTTTTCCATATGCCGCAGGTCCAGGCTGTCGAACCGTTCGCGGATCTGGAAGAAGAAGATGCCAAAGATAAACATGCCTACCAGGACGTCCAAGGCAATGCCTAATTCAACTACCATCGGCATGCCATAGGTGGCGCTGGTGGCGGCGAAAAATAAACCGTTTTCCATGGCGAGAAAACCAATCACCTGCGGGATCGCCTTGCGCCGCGTAATCATCATCAAAAATGACAACAGCACGCTCGCCAAGGCGATACCCAGGGTACTGCGCAAGATAGTACCAGCCAGGTGCGAGATGGGGGACGCCAGATTAAAGGCGAAGATGACCAGCGCAATACCCACGAGTAGGGTGCTTGGGATGTTGATGAGCGTCTCCACATCCCACTGCACATTCAATTTACGCATTAAGCGGTGCAATATCCACGGCAGCAGCACAACCTTGATCGCAAGGGTCAACACGGCGGAAAAATAGAGATGATGCTGACCGGTGGAATACGCCACGACAAGGGTGCTCATGCCAAGGACCAAACCCTGTAAGGTGAACAGGTTGACCAGCGAAAGTATGCGACGCTGCGTGATCATGGCGAAGGCGATCAGCAACAGCAGCGCGGCCAGCAGATTAATCAATTGTCCGGAAAGGGTGACGGGCATCTCAGGATTCCAACAGGAAGTGCATCAGCAGCCCTAACACCGCCAGCAAAAAGGCGGTGCCGAGAAACTCCGGCACAAGGAAGATACGCATCTTGGCGGACAGGGTTTCCAGCAGGGCGAGCCCTGAGCCCGCGAGCAGGAGCTTTACCAGCAACGCGCCGAACGCCAACGGTAAGGCGGACCATTGACCTGCCTCGGCGATGCCAAACGGCAAAAACAGTGCAATGCCAATGGTGATATAGATGAGCAACTTGATGGCGCTTGCCCATTCGATGAGCGCAAGGTGCCGCCCTGAATATTCCAGAATCATCGCCTCGTGCATCATGGTCAGCTCAAGATGCGTAGCCGGGTTGTCCACCGGAACGCGGGCGTTTTCGGCAAGCAGTACCATGAGAAACGCCGCAGCGGCGAACGCCAGGCTGGGATAGATCACAAACTTAGCATGCGCCAGAGTTTCCACGATGGTGGTAAGCGAGGTCGAATGGCTGATGAGCGAGGCGGTGAAAAACACCATCAGCAAGGCAGGTTCAGCGAGAAACGAAACCATCATCTCGCGGCGCGCGCCTAAGCCCCCGAAGGCGGTGCCGATGTCCATTGCGGCAAGCGCCAGAAACATACGCGAGAGAGAAAATATCCCCACCAGCGCGATGACATCGGCGGCGGGTGAAAACGGCAGGTCGGTGGCCAGCACGGGCACAATGCCAGCGGCCAGCCACATGCAACCGAAGCGAATGTAGGGCGTGGCGCGAAATAATACGGAGGCGTTATGCGCCAGCACCACGTCTTTGTGAAACAATTTGCGTAATACCCGGTAGGGTTGCAGCAGGCCCGCGCCGGACTTGTTTTGCAGCCGGGCGCGGCATTGATTGACCCAGCCCAGCATCAGAGGCGCAAGCAACACCATCAGCAAGGACTGCAGCAATTGATAGCTGATACCTTCGATCAAGCTCATCGTATTAGCACCAACAGCGCAATCAAAGTCAGAAAGCTATACAGCAGATAGACATGGATGCGCCCTTGCTGCAGCTTGCCAATCTGACGGGAGGAAAATTCCACGATGCGCGCAATGGGTAGATAGATGAGGTGCCAAAATCGGTCTTGAATGATGACACGATATTTGGGTTTGAGATCGTCGACACCCGGCAGTTCCACCTGCATCCGAAAAATCGGGCCAAAGATATGTCGAATCGGTTGGCCAAAGCCCTCTGCGGTATCCTGCATGCGCGGAGTCTGTCCCGGATAGCCGCAATCCCAGGCCGGCCCGCGTTTCAGCCTGCCGGTGTAGAAAAGGCGTACTGCTAAAAAGCTAATCAGTACCACCACCAGTATGACGGTTAGGAAAAACACCGGGCTGTAACTGGCACGCTGCGCTGCCACCGGGGTGAGGAACAGCCAGCCGGATTTGGCCGCGGTACTGCCCAGGTCTTGGCCGATCAATGCATGCGTGACGGAGTCCAGTTGTAAGATGACCGCTACCGGCATTAACCCGAGCGCAATGCAGCCCAGTGCAAGCCAGCCGAGCCCGAGCCGTTCCCACCAGCCGGCATCATGTGCCTGCTTGATGCTTTCGGCACGCGGCCGGCCGAGGAAGATCACCCCGTAAAATTTGACCATGACATAAGCGGACAGGGCCATCGCCAATACCAGTGCCGCTGCCGCCACCGGGACCAGCATATTGAGATAGGGCTGCGGCAGACCGGACGAGAGCAGAAAGGCCTGCAGCAACAGCCACTCTGACACAAAGCCGTTAAGCGGTGGCAGACCGGCGATGGCCAGTGCCCCCACCAGAGTCAGCGCCGCCACCCAAGGCATACGGTGGATGAGCCCACCCAGGCGTCCCAGATTACGCTCGCCGGTGGCGTGCAGTACCGCTCCCGCGCCGAGGAACAGCAGTCCCTTAAAGAAGGCATGATTGATACTGTGGTAGAGAGTGGCGGTGAGCGCCAGTGCGGCGAGCAAACCTTTGCCGTCACTATAGAAAATGATCGTCAAGCCGACACCGACCAGAATAACGCCGATGTTTTCAATGGAAGAGTAGGCCAGCAGGCGTTTCATATCGGTTTGCACCGCCGCGAACATCACGCCGAACAACGCCGAGACTAATCCGAGTGCCAGTACCAGCGCGCCCCACCACAATAATGGCGTGCCCAGCAAATCGAAGGTAACACGCAAAATACCGTAGATCGCGGTCTTGAGCATGACGCCGCTCATGAGGGCTGAGACCGGCGAGGGCGCCGCCGGGTGGGCATCCGGCAGCCACACATGCAAGGGCAGCATGCCGGCCTTGGCGCCGAAGCCGAACAGCGCCAACAAAAACGTCACACTGGCCCAAAAACTATCGAGGTGTGCTTCACGCAGTGCGTTGAAGGTGTAATCACCGTGACCGCCTTGCATCACGCCAAAACTTAGTAATATGGCAATGGCGCCGATGTGGGCGATGAGCAGATAAAGAAATCCTGCCTTTTGCACTTCTGGGAGGTGATGATCGGTGGTTACCAGAAAATACGATGAAAGCGCCATGGTCTCCCACGCCACCATAAACAGGTAAGCGTCGTCGGCCAGCATTACCAGCCCCATGCTTGCCAAAAACACATGGTATTGCAGACACAGCAAGCCCAAGGC
>JAMDBH010000025.1 GCA_023487615.1 Gammaproteobacteria bacterium | reverse complement strand
GACCGCCGTTCGATGCCCAATTTGGCCTTGAGCGTAGCCTGCACATCAATATCGGTCAGCACGCCGAAGCCTTCTTCCTTTAAGGCTTCTGTCACCCTGGTAACCGCCGTATCAAACGGCATGTCGAGTTGTACGCTAAAACCATACATAAAACATTCCTCCCTTCTCCGTGAACCATGAAACGCAGGTATATTTTGCTTCAGCCCAACTGATAAGATGGTTAGACGATAAACTTTAGATCATGCATTTTTCCTTGATCTATATCAAGCTTATACGCCATCAGTTACCATAATATTACTACCCGCCCATTTTATTAGCGATTGTTTTATAAGCACTTTGGGAACACGAGATGCCCGACTTTATCCGCTGGTTTGAGAACATCACACTGCAAGATTTGCCTCTGGTGGGAGGAAAGAATGCCTCGCTCGGGGAGATGTACGGCGCGCTCGCTCCCCTAGGGGTAAAGATACCCAACGGCTTCGCCATCACAGCATACGCCTATTGGCACACGCTCGATAGCGCAGGGGTGCGCGGGGAATTGCAGTCTCTGCTGGCAGGCCTTAACAAACAGGACGTGGCCGAACTCGCACGGCGGGGAGCGTTGGCGCGCGATCTCATTCGCGGCGCCGGAATACCCGACGATCTATGGTCGGAAATCCGCACCGCCTATGAAGGTCTTTGTACGCAATATGGCGCACACGCCGATGTGGCCGTGCGTTCATCGGCCACCGCCGAAGACCTGCCCGGCGCATCCTTTGCCGGTCAACAGGAGAGCTATCTCAACATCCGGGGTTATGCCGCGTTGCGTGACGCGTGCAGCAAATGTTTCGCCAGTCTTTTTACGGATCGCGCCATCTCTTACCGTATGGATCAGGGTTTCGATCACTTTCAGGTCGCGCTTTCCATCGGGGTGCAAAAGATGGTGCGCTCCGATTTGGCCGCAAGCGGGGTGATCTTCACGCTGGATACCGAGACTGGTTTTCGTGATGTCGTATTTATCACCGGCGCCTACGGCCTGGGTGAAAATATCGTCCAGGGCGCCGTGGACCCCGACGAATTTTATGTCTTTAAGCCCACCTTCAAGACAGGTCACCGGTCTATCATCCGGCGGCGCCTGGGGGCGAAACAGTTACGCATGGTCTATGCCGAGGGTGGCGTAGGCGCCTCTACCCGCAACCTCAACGTGCCGGAGGCCGAGCGCGGAAGTTTCTGCATCACGGACGACGAGATACTTACGCTCAGCGACTACGCACTCAAGATTGAAGATCACTACAGCCACAAGTCGGGCAAGGATCAGCCTATGGACATCGAGTGGGCCAAGGACGGCATCACCGGCGTGCTATTTGTTGTACAGGCCAGGCCCGAGACCGTGCAGTCGCTGCGGCGCGGCGATGTCCTGGAAACATATGTATTGGAAGAACAGGGCAAGCTGTTGTTACAAGGCAAGAGTGTGGGGCAGAAGATTGGGGCGGGCGCGGCGCGTGTCATCACCAGTCTCGATCACCTCGCGGAGTTTCAAGCCGGTGAAGTGCTGGTCGCGGAAACGACCACGCCGGACTGGGAACCTGTGATGAAACGGGCGTCCGCCGTCATCACCAGCCGCGGGGGCCGTACCTGTCACGCCGCGATCGTCGCGCGCGAACTCGGCATCCCCGCCGTGGTAGGCGCTGAAAACGCGACCCAGGCGCTAAAAAGCGGCGAACCCATTACGGTGTCGTGCGCAAACGGCGATGTTGGATATATTTATCAGGGCAATCTCAAATACCGCATCGAACGCACGGAGTTAACCGGCCTGGCGCGCCCGCGTACCCGGATCATGATGAATCTCGCGGACCCAGACCAGGCGTTCGCGCTCTCTTTTATTCCCAACGACGGCGTCGGCCTTGCGCGCATTGAGTTCATCATTAACAACAGCATAAAGATACATCCAATGGCGCTGGTACACCCGGAGCGCGTAACCGAACGCCGCGCCCGTAAAGAGATCGAACGCCTCACAGCCGCCTACGAGGACAAGACAGAGTACTTCGTTGCAAGATTGGCCGAAGCGGTCGCCACGATCGCAGCGGCATTTTATCCAAAACCGGTCATCGTGCGTTTATCCGATTTCAAATCCAATGAATACGCTAGTTTGATCGGCGGCAAGGACTTCGAGCCCGGGGAAGAAAATCCCATGCTTGGATTTCGTGGCGCGGCGCGCTACACCCATCCTGCCTATGCGGAAGGATTCGCATTGGAGTGCCGCGCGCTCAAGCGAGTACGCGACGAGATGGGCCTTATTAACGTCAAACTCATGATCCCTTTCTGCCGCAGGGTTGCAGAAGGCGAGCGCGTACTGGCCGAACTTGCCGGACACGGGCTCAAGCGAGGTGAAAATGGGCTGGAGGTGTATGTGATGTGCGAGATACCGAATAATATCTTCCAAGTTGACGCCTTCGCTGCAATCTTCGACGGTTTTTCCATCGGCTCGAACGATCTCACCCAGCTCATCCTCGGCGTAGACCGGGATTCCGCATTGGTCGCCTTCGATTTCGATGAACGCGATGAGGGTGTGTTGGAAGCGATGCGCCTTGCCGTAGAAGGCGCGCGCCGCAATAAACGTCATTCCGGCATCTGCGGACAGGCGCCGTCGGACTATCCCGAAATCACGGAATACCTGGTGCGCTTAGGCATTGATTCCATATCACTCAATCCTGACATGGTACTCAAGACCACACTGCGCGTGCTGGATTTGGAGAAGCAGCTTGGTACAAAATAGGTTCATTTCTGCGGCGCCACCGAGCCGGCGTAGAACACTTCGCAGCGCCCGCCATCGAAGAGGTCCCTCGCCTGCTTGAGCAGCTCAAGCACCGGCCCCGCGAGGGACGTCAGGACGCTCGGCTTCTCCACCACCGGTTTCCGGAAGGGGCCCCGGATCTTCTGCTGCACCTT
>JAMDBH010000117.1 GCA_023487615.1 Gammaproteobacteria bacterium | reverse complement strand
GCGAGCAAGGGCTTGGACTACGTTCCTGAATTTTTAGAAATGTCCGACAATCAGCATATTATCTCATAACTACCGCTCCACTGCGAGTGCCGACGACGAGCCCGATCTCTGGCAAAAGGATTTAACCGGCAATACTATAGATGTAACTCGGCCGACGCCGGATTAATCTCGCCGGAGTGGCCGTCCCACAGCGGGATGTTGAAGGTCGGCGCTACGCGGCGGTGGCCTTCGCCGTATTGGTCGTCTTGGATCACCGTATGGGCCGTGCACTCTTGCAGCACCCGCTCGGCCCGTCTTCAAGCACTTCGATAATCTGGCAGTCTAATCCCTGGTAATTTATACGCCGCCCAATCAGGCCACGCAGTTGCTCCAGGCTGATGTGAGCGTCTGGCGTCTTTTTAGAATATAACGGCCCGGGTTTGAAGTAAAATAGGAGTTATGGTGACACGGGTTATCAGGACGATTATATGGTAAGAGTTTTATTTATCTGCATGGGTAATATCTGCCGCTCTCCCACTGCCCAGGGGATGTTTACGCAGTTGCTTAAACAAGAAGGTCTCGAACACCTTATTGAAGTGGATTCCGCAGGCACTCACGCGTATCACATCGGTGAGCCGCCCGACGTGCGTGCGCAGCAGAGCGCCAGCAAGCGCGGGATAGACATCAGTCATTTGCGGGCACGCCGGGTGGAAGAAACCGATTTTGAGCGTTTTGATTACGTGCTGGCGATGGACAGGGAAAATTACTCTCTCCTGGAGACGCTTTGCGAGGAGCCGCATCGTTCCAAACTGAGATTGTTTCTGGAGTTCGCGCCGCATCTGCGCGAAGAGGAGGTGCCCGATCCTTATTACGGCGGCGCCAGCGGCTTCGAGCGGGTGTTGGATATGATCGAGGCCGCCTCGCAGGGTCTGCTGGAGGACATCCGCCAGCGTCACCTCCATCGCGTGTGACCTCGCAACTCTACACCGACATCGAGACCGCTCTGGGGGTCAGGCCGGTCTCGGCGCACGCCTTGAGTGGCGGCTGCGTGGGTGAGGTCTACAAGGTGGAGCTTGCCGATGGGGATGTGATTGTCGCCAAGGTCGGCGGGAGCCCGGTGGCCAGGCTGGATCTGGAAGGCTGGATGTTACGATATCTCACCGAGCACAGCCGCCTGCCGGCGCCCGCCGTGTTGTACAGCAGCGATTCGCTGTTGCTGATGGAGTTTGTGGAAGGAGACAGTCACTTCACCAAGGCCTCTCAACAGCATGCCGCTGAACTGTTGGCCGAATTGCACAACATCCGCGCCCCGCAATTTGGGCTTGAAAGCGATACCTTGATCGGCGGTCTCCACCAGCCCAATCCATGGACCCCTTCCTGGCTCGATTTTTTCCGTGACCAGCGGCTGCTGTATATGGCGAATGAGGCGGCAGGGGAGGGTCGCCTGCCGCAAAAGATGCTGGGACGCATCGAAAAGTTCGCCACCCGGCTCGACCGGTGGATGGAGGAGCCCGGACATCCGTCGCTCATCCATGGCGATGTGTGGACGACCAATGTGCTCGCCGCGAACGGTCGTATCACCGGATTCATAGATCCCGCGATCTATTATGCCGATCCTGAAATCGAGCTTGCGTTTACGACCCTGTTTGGCACCTTTGGCGAACCCTTTTTCCAGCGTTACAGCGAAATCCGTCCGTTGCGTCCCGGTTTCATGGAGGAACGGCGTGATATTTATAACCTTTACCCTCTGCTGGTGCACGTGCGCCTGTTTGGCGGCGGTTATGTGCAGCCAGTGGACGGCGTCTTGAGCCGCTTTGGCTGTTAAGGGACCTCTGAAAAACCCGTCCCTAGGATTTTTCAGAGTTTCCTAATAATAAATATCGATTTTACCGCAGAGGACGCAGAGAAATGCGATTAAATAGCTTCTTCTCCGCGTCCTCCGTGGTGACAATTTTATTATAAGGAACCTCTGATGTGTCAGAGGTTCCTTAATTATTGGGGCGTTCCATTGTGAAAGTTGTGACGTTCTGGTAGCCTGTAGTCCCGTCGGGTAGGAGTCGCGCCCGCCTCCAATTTCAGGTTCCGATGGCCAAATATATCTTTATTACCGGCGGTGTGGTGTCGTCCTTGGGGAAGGGCATCGCCTCCGCCTCGCTGGGGGCCATCCTGGAGGCGCGCCGCCTCAAGGTCACCCTGCTCAAACTCGATCCTTACATCAATGTAGATCCCGGCACCATGAGCCCGTTTCAGCACGGCGAGGTGTTCGTGACCGAGGACGGCGCCGAGACTGATCTGGATCTCGGTCACTATGAACGCTTCGTGCACACCACTACCGGCAAGCGCAACAACTTCACCACCGGCCAAATCTATGAAAGCGTGATCCGCAAGGAGCGCCGCGGCGATTACCTTGGCGGCACGGTGCAGGTTATTCCCCACATCACCGACGAGATCAAGCGCTGCATCCGCGAGGGTGCGGGCGACGCCGACGTGGCGATGGTGGAGATCGGCGGCACGGTGGGCGATATCGAATCCTTGCCCTTCCTGGAGGCGATCCGCCAGATGGGGGTGGAACTCGGCCCGGTGCATACGCTCTACGTGCATCTCACTCTGGTGCCCTATATTTCCACCGCCGGTGAAATGAAAACCAAGCCTACTCAGCACTCCGTGAAGGAACTTCGCAGTATCGGTATCCAGCCCGATGTGCTGCTGTGCCGCACCGACCGTCCGCTGCCCAAAGACGAGCGCCGCAAGATTGCGTTGTTTACCAATGTGCAGGAGCGCGCGGTGATCTCGGCGGTGGACGTGGACAACATCTACAAAATTCCGCTGTCACTGCACGATCAGGGCCTTGATGACATCGTGCTGGACAAGCTGCGTCCGGACGGCCGCGCCGCCGAGGAAGTGCGCGAGATCACCTGCGAGGTGGGCGTGGCTGCCCGCACCCATGGCT
>JAMDBH010000038.1 GCA_023487615.1 Gammaproteobacteria bacterium | reverse complement strand
CGACTATCATAAGACGGCCAATGATAAAACAACGCACACTCAAAAACGTTATCCGGGCGGCAGGGGTCGGCATCCACACCGGTGAAAAGGTCTATCTGACTTTGCGTCCGGCCGCACCCAACACGGGGATCGTCTTCCGCCGCACGGACTTGTCCCCCCCGGTCGAAATTCCCGCCCGTCCGGAAAACGTGGGCGATACCTCGATGTCCACTACCCTTATGAAGGGCAAGGTACGCATCTCCACGGTGGAGCATCTGCTCTCTGCCCTCGCGGGTCTCGGCATTGATAACGCTTATATAGATCTGAGCGCCTCCGAGGTGCCGATTATGGACGGCAGCGCCGGGCCGTTTGTGTTTCTGATCCAATCGGCGGGCATCGAAGAGCAAAACGCGCCTAAGCGCTTTATCCGTATCAAGCGTGCCGTCAAGGTTGAAGAGGGCGACAAATGGGCCCGCTTCGAGCCGTTCGAGGGCTTCAAGGTCTCGTTCAGCATAGACTTCGACCATCCGGTGTTCCGCGGCCACAGCCAGGAGGCCACCGTGGACTTCTCCACCACCTCGTTTGTCAAAGAGGTGAGCCGCGCGCGCACCTTCGGTTTTATGCGCGACTTGGAGATGCTGCGCGAAAAGCGCCTGGCCCTCGGCGGCAGTATAGACAACGCCGTCGTCATGGACGATTACCGCATCCTCAACGAGGATGGCCTGCGTTATGAGGACGAATTCGTCAAGCACAAGGTGCTCGACGCCATCGGCGACCTTTATCTATTGGGCCACAGCCTGATCGGCGCCTTCAGCGGCCACAAGTCCGGCCACGCCTTGAACAACCGCCTGTTACGAGCGCTCACCGCCGACGCGAAAGCGTGGGAAGTGGTGACCTTCGAAGACGAGAGCCGCGCGCCCATTTCCTACCTGCACCCGGTCGTCAGTGGCTAATTGCTGCTGGTAGGGCCTTTTTCGGCCTTGCCACTTCTTGCGGCCAAACGCTCCAACACGGCCCGCAATTCAACATCTTCCGTGCCTTCCGCCGCCCGCCGCAAGGTTGAGGCGGCGCTTGGTGACAGTTGCGGTCCGTGACGAGGGGCCGCCTCGCGGGCCACGTTGGCCGGGCTCACCTTAATGCGCAGTGTACGCAACTCCGGAAACCCCCGGTCACGCAAGATCTCCAGCATGGCGCCGGTCTGAAAGCGCAGCTTGGTGGCCCACACCGGCGAATCGGCGATCACGATGGCGGTATCCCCCTTGAGATTGGCGACCCGGCAGTGCGCGCGCAAAGAGGCCTCGAGCCGGGCGCAGAGCGCCTCACTCGCCTTGGCTACGCGCGCGCCGTGGGCGAGTAATTTATCCAGCTCGCCGCTATGCAGCAGTTGTTCCAGTGATTTAGCTGCGCTCATAAGTCCAAGCCTTGGCAAAGTGCTATAATGCCCCCATTATAAAGCCTGTCAAACTCCTTCTTCCCTAAATCCCCTCGTAAATTCATGGCCAGCAAACTGCTTACCAAGATCTTCGGCAACCGCAATGAGCGTTTGTTGAAACGAATGTACAAGACGGTGGCGCAGATCAACGCGCTGGAGCCGCAATTCACCGCACTCACAGATCAGGAGTTGCGCGCCAAGACCTCCGAGTTCCGCGACCGTCTAGCCCAGGGAAAAACCCTCGACGACCTGCTGCCGGAGGCCTTTGCCGCGGTGCGCGAGGCCGGTAAGCGGGTGCTCGACATGCGCCATTTCGACGTGCAGTTGATCGGCGGCATGGTGTTGCACCAGGGCAAGATCTCCGAGATGCGCACCGGCGAGGGCAAGACCCTGGTCGCCACTCTGGCGGCCTATCTCAACGCCCTGTCCGGCGTGGGCGTGCACGTGGTCACGGTCAATGACTATCTCGCCAAACGCGACGCCAAGTGGATGGGGCAGATTTATGAATTTCTGGGCATGACCACCGGCGTGGTGGTGCCCGGCATGGAGACCGATGAGAAGCGCGCGGCCTACGCGGCCGACATCACCTACGGCACCAACAACGAATTCGGTTTCGACTATCTGCGCGACAACATGGCCTTCACGGCCGCGCAGCGCATGCAGCGCAAGCTGAACTTCGCCGTCGTGGATGAGGTGGACTCCATCCTGATAGACGAGGCGCGCACGCCGCTCATCATCTCGGGCCCCACCGACGAAAGCTCCGAGCTGTACACCAAGATCAACGTCCTGATTCCGCGCCTCACCAAACAGCAAGCCGAAGACGGTCCCGGCGATTACTCGGTAGACGAAAAGGCGCGGCAGGCCTTGCTGACCGAAGAGGGTCTCAGCCGCGTGGAGCAATTGCTGGTAGAGGCCGGCATCCTCACCGAACACGAGAGCCTCTACGACCCCGCCAACATCCGGCTGATGCATCACCTCGACGCAGCGCTGCGCGCCCATGCACTGTTCCAGCGCGATGTGGATTACATCGTCAAGGACAATCAGATCATCATCGTGGACGAGTTCACCGGGCGCACCATGCCGGGCCGGCGCTGGTCGGAGGGCCTGCACCAGGCCGTCGAGGCCAAGGAGGGCGTGGCGATCCAAAACGAGAATCAGACGCTCGCCTCGATCACCTTCCAGAATTACTTCCGTTTGTATCGGAAGCTCTCCGGCATGACCGGCACCGCCGACACCGAGGCCTACGAGTTCCAGCAGATCTACAATCTGGAAGTGGTGGTGATTCCCACCCACCGGCCCATGATCCGCAAGGACTACAGCGATCTCGTTTATCTCACCGCCAGGGAAAAATTCAACGCCATCATCCAGGACGTCAAGGACTGCCTGGCGCGCCGACAGCCGGTGCTGGTGGGCACGGTCTCCATCGAGACCTCGGAATATTTATCCAATCTGCTCGACAAGGAAAAGATCAAGCACCAGGTGCTGAACGCCAAGTTTCACGAGAAAGAGGCCGAAATCGTGGCGCAGGCGGGTCGCCCCGGCACGGTGACCATCGCTACCAACATGGCCGGCCGCGGCACCGACATCGTGCTGGGCGGCAGCCTGCAAGCGGAGCTGGGCGCGCTTG
>JAMDBH010000067.1 GCA_023487615.1 Gammaproteobacteria bacterium | reverse complement strand
GACTGGCGACCCAGTGGAAGAAGTAAAGGTTGGCAAGGAAATCCTGAACAGTCTTGGACTTTACGAGAAGCCGTTCACGCTCATATCTTGCCCCACGTGGGCAGGGGTCGCCCTTGGTGGCAATGCGAATGTCGACGAACTGCGTTACCTCGAAGTCCCGCCCTACGTTTGTATTGACGTAATGGGCGTCCGTCTTGTTTCCGCCAACGACGAAGTTCGCCATCCCCTCGATTTCTCTATCCGCGATGATCTTCACGCTTTTCAGACCAACGGGTCCGGCGAAACCGACGTCCGCTCCGGTCACTTTTTCAATGACCTCTGATTCGGCCATTTCCACTTTCTTGACCTCAAGCGCGCGGGCCAGCTTGGCCTCATTGATGTCTCTGTCTCCGCGGACCAGCGCCGCAACGACCTCGTCGCCTGCCATATAGATCAACGTCTTAACCAGCTTTTTTGGTGATCTCTTGAGGAACGATGAGACCTGTTCTATGGTCTTAACATTGGGCGTGTCCACCAATTCTAGCTCGGCGCGCTCTTCCTCCGACTTCTTGACAGGGCGCTCGCCGATGGCGCAGCGCTCGGCGTTTGCCGCGTAGCCGCAAGACTTGCACTTGAGCACGGTGTCTTCGCCGGAGTCGGCGACCACCATATACTCCTGATTCTCTTTGCCGCCTATAGCGCCCGATTCGGCCTCCACCGCCAAGGCATCCAGACCGCAGCGGGCGAATATCCGAGAGAACGCCTTGTACATCTTGGCATATTCGCGGTCCAAGTCTCCCCAACTTCTATCGTAGCTGTAGGCATCGAGCATGATGAACTCGCGCCCTCTCACCACGCCGCCGCGTGGGCGCGGCTCGTCGCGTCCCTTGGACTGAATCTGATAGAGGTTCAGCGGCAATTCCCTATAAGAGCGGACGTCACGACGGACGATATCCGTCACAACTTCCTCGTGAGTGAAGCCGATGGAGTAGTCGCGGTTATTCCGGTCCTGGATGCGGAAAAGGACATCAAGGTTCCAGCGGCCTGTTTCCTGATAAAGCTCGGCGGGGACGATGCCGGGCATGAGTATTTCCTGCGCGCCCTGCGCGTCCATCTCTTCGCGGACTACCTGCTCGATTTTTTTTATTACTTTATAGCCGAGCGGGAGATAGTCATATAGCCCCGCCGCGACTTTGCGGATGAATCCTCCGCGCAGTAGCAGCTTGTGACTGATCATTTCGGCATCCGCCGGAACTTCTCTCAGAGTGGGAAAAAACAATCGTGATGCTCTCATCGTCTCCTCGTGATCACTTAAGCGGCTATACGCTGCCGCGTGTTTGTGATATTCATGTGTGCCGAAGCACCCAGTCATTTTACCACGAAGAGGCAGGCTTGGGCTATGGGGCTAATGCACGTCAAAACCGTATCTCTACAGCTTCTTCCCCGCAGTCCGGGAACTTTGGACAATTGATGCACTCGGACCAGATTTTGTGGGGCAGGTCGCCTTTATCAATACGGCTGAACCCCATATTTTCAAAAAACTCGGGTTTGTAGGTTAGCGCGAATACCTTGGGCAAGCCCATTTCTTGCGCTTCATTCATGCAGGCTGTAATGAGCATCCTTCCGTAACCCTTGCCCTGCAGGGTTTCGTGGACCGCCAGCGACTTTATCTCCGCCAGGTCTCCCCAGGCAATGTGCAAGGCACAACAACCGACAATATCGCCTTCATGCTCGGCGACGAAAAAGTCTCTTATATCCTCGTAGATTGCGTTCAACGACCGAGGCAGCATCTCGTCGCGATCCGCAAAATGGTTAATGAGGTTTTGCAGTGCCGGTACGTCGGTTATTCTGGCCTTACGAATCACAGTCCAGTCTCTCCACTTCTTTGATCAGTTCGTCGACAAGCGCATTCTCGTCTACTTTTCGCAACATCTCGCCCTTCGAGAAAAGCACGGCAGCTCCCTTTCCGCCCGCAATTCCCACATCAGCCAGAGACGCCTCCCCTGGTCCGTTGACCACGCAACCCATAACAGCCACCGTTATAGGTTTGTGTGGAGGATTAGATTCCAATCTTTGACGTACTTGGTCGGCTATAGCGCCCAGATCGATCGCGCACCTGCCGCACGTGGGGCAAGATATGAGCGTGAACGGCTTCTCGTAAAGTCCAAGACTGTTCAGGATTTCCTTGCCAACCTTTACTTCTTCCACTGGGTCGCCAGTCAGCGAGACTCGCAGCGTATCCCCAATACCTTCGGCCAAGAGAGCGCCGATTCCTACCGAGCTTCTGATCGTGCCCTCCCAGGCCAGACCGGACTCCGTGACGCCCAAGTGCAGCGGGTAGTCGCATCGTTCGCTCGCAAGCTCGTAGGCCCGTATCATCATTGGTACGTCGAACGCCTTGAGCGAAATGACAATATCCTCAAAGCCGATCTTCTCTAAAACGCGGACCTCGTTCAGACCACTCTCTACCAAAGCCTTGGCGGTTGGCAGGCCATATCGTTCACGGTCGATGGAGCCTGCATTGACCCCGATTCTTATCGGCACGCCTCGCTCTTTTGCTGCCCTAGCTACCGCTTCGACACGATCCGCCGAGCCTATGTTTCCGGGATTGATGCGGAGCTTATTCACTCCAGCTTCCAGCGCCGCAAGCGCGAGTTTGTAGTCAAAGTGAATGTCAGCGACCAATGGAGCGGTCATGGCCTGTTTAATGTGTCTTAGGGCAGCGGCGGCTTCTTTATCCGGTACCGCCACCCTCACTATGTCGCAGCCCACAGCTTCAAGTTGCTTGATCTGGCTGATGTGGGAATTGCGGGCGGAAAGGGAGCTGGGCACCTGGCCATCATTTGTGTTGAGGCAATCAGGCGAAAGCGCCTGACCAAAGAGCAAATGGCGACTGTGCAGATGGTCGGCTTCGCAATAATAGCGATGCTGTTCGTGGTTGTACTTTTCTCCGACATATCAAAACTCACCGGCGGGCAGGTTCCACAGTAGATGCAGCGCAAGCCTACGCGACAAGTGATGGTCGGAAGCGTGCCGGTCGGCGGAGGAACGCCGGTGACGGTGCAGTCGATGACGAACACGCCCACTGCCGATATAGACGCTACA
>JAMDBH010000068.1 GCA_023487615.1 Gammaproteobacteria bacterium | reverse complement strand
GCTCTCGCGCCTCAATCGCGCCTATCCTAAGAAGCACGACGTCTTCGTGCTCGACTTCATGAACGACGCCGACACCATCCAGGCGGCCTTTGCCGACTACTACCGGACAACCATCCTCAGCCAGGAAGGGCCGGTGCTTGATCTGCCCGCCTGCATCGTAGGCCTCGCCAAAGAGCTCCAGGGGTTTTGTTTTTGGGCGTGGCGGTAGCCGATCCAGCCGCTGCCGCCATAGGGAGCGGGTGACTCGGCCGCCAGTTCCGTCGTGACCGTGCCTGGATCGCACGGGACACCCGTCAACGCTGTGCAGATCAGCCGCTCCAGGCCCTTCTCAGTAGTATCGGTCGTCATGCCAACCCCTCCTGCAAAAACGCCTTAGGAAAACCAGCCTTGTGACTGCAACCGTTGCGTGCCGAGCTCAATCTGCGCTAGGGAAAATTGCCGCTTGCGTCTGTTCCATTCATGCACCCGGTGTGCGATGTCCGTTAGCTCCTTAGTGCCTTCCTGCGTGACCACCCAATGTATGGTGGCAAGCAACTCAAGTCCGTAGGGTGTCTCAAACCCCTCCACCAGGCGCGCCACCTGTTCCAAGCGCTCAAGGGTCTCCACATGGGTCTTGAGGAAAGCTTCGGCGTCACTCACCGCGCCAGGCACCAACCACAACGGTTTTTCAGGGGCATCGCCTCCATCGGCGTACCCCGTGATGAAATGACCTTCGATCTCACGCAGCACGTGGCGCAAATTTTCCGCGTAGGGTCCGTACGTGCCTTTCACGTAGCGCAGGCGTAACGGCTCTCCGGCGGCTTGCAGGAAGTACATCAGCTTGTGCACTTCCAACAAGGTGATGGTCGGGTCCAGCAGAGCGGCGAGATAGCGGCGCATCAAGCTAACCAGCGCAGCGCGACCGGGCGTCATCTTAGGGACATCGCGCGAGCGATTGCAGCTCGTATCCGTCGTAGCGCCCCCAGGCTCGAATACAATCGCCTCTACCTCCGGCAGCATCGCCAGCGCCCGCTCGATGCGCGGCCGCACTTCAGCCCAGTCGAGCCCGCCCAGCCCGCTGCCGAGGGGTGGAATGGCGATAGAACGGATGTGGCGCGAACGGATCTCCTCCACCAGGGCGGCCAGCCCGGTTTCGATGTCCTCGATACGGCTCTTGCCACGCCAGTGCCGCTTGGTGGGGAAATTGATGATGTAACGTGGCATCGTGAGCTGGCCCGTATCAAACACGAACATTCGGCCGGGCTGCACTTCGGCGCGTTGGCAGGCGGCGGCATAAGCCTCGAAGTTAGCGGGAAACGCCTGCTTGAACTGCCGCGCAATACCGCGCCCCATCACCCCCACGCAATTGACGGTATTGACCAGGGCCTCGGCTTCTGCTTTCAGGATATCGCCTTGGGTGTAGCTAATCATTGTCCCTCACCCCCTCAGTAATACCAATCCCGCCGCACTTCCACGGCAGGGCGATGAGCCGTGCCGGCCAGGGCGCGCCGTACCCGAGTCTACGCATCGGCAGATATCACGCCGATGCGCTGCACCAGATGCCAGGGAAAGAACTCGTGAAGCAGAAACTCGGCCTGTTTGCCTTCCTTGACCTCAGGATCGCGAAAGTCCGTTGCCGCCACTGCCGTCCAGTCGATCTCGGCGAGTTGGTCCCACCGGTTGCGGAATTCGGTGTAGTAAGCTCCGGCGTTAGACAGGCTGAAGGCCCAGCGCGTCCCGACCGACTCAGCCCAGTCCACCACCGACCGCAAGTCCGCTTCAAGGTGTACAATGGGCTCTTGCCCACCACGGTACGCCAATTCCTGATGATTGCCGCAGTGGATCACAAACAGCATCACTGAACGCGGGCAGAAGTAGAAAGGTACGTAGTCACCCACGCAATCACCCGGATGACATTTTGCCGGCAGTTTAAGCCGCCGCTCTTTGATCGAATTCATTCCGATAGGTGCCGCCGGCCCGCCCCGCTCTATTATTTTCGCCTCGGACCACAGCCCACCTTCTTGGATGATGGAGAGCAGATTATCCACATGAGTGATGTGGTAGATTCGGGGTTGAGTTGGCATGGCGTTCAAGATTCCACCCCCTCGGCGGCGTCATCGGGCTCCGTGCTCTCTTCGGCCTCGCCCTCCTCCAGCGCATTTTGGATAATGAAGGGACCTTCGAGGCGCTCAACCAGTCCACAACGCCCCCCTTCACCGCCTTCGCATACAAGGAGATCACCGGGTGATATGCCGAATTGCTTGATCTCGGTAGGACTAGCCCACATCCGAGGTGCGTCAGATGTCCTAATTGTAAACCATTGGACATGCCGGGCTTTGAGGTACGATATCTCTTGGTCGCGCGGAGTTAAAGCACGGCTTTGTAGCATCTTGCCGAGCTGGATAGAGTAACCTTTCAGAAGCGCTGCGAATCCCTTGTGCTCAGTCTTCTCCGTTTCAGTTCGTAGAGAGTTAATTGCTAAAACTGGTTGATCGATAGAAAACACCCTATCCACAAGAACCGCTCCATCCGCCTGGATCCCCGACAGATCCCGGATCCGTTGAGCGAGACCTTTGGTCGCCTCGAAGACTGCATGGAAGTAGTTGTCTTGCATGAGCTCAGCTCGGCAGTATTTCAGCATCTCCGAGTGCAATCGTCTGCCTTGAAACTTAGCCTGGATCGTTCGGGCTCTCTCTTCAGCTTCATCCAGCGTTTGTGCCATCTCGCATCTCCTGAACCGTCCATTCGGTAAATACTCAAGCCCGGAAAAAGCAAGGATGGTGTTGAGTCTCTCGCGATGCGCCTCGAACTCCTCATTGCGGCCAACAAAACGAGCGGGGATCAGGAACGCCTGGATGAAGTCGATGATGCGATTCGCGCATCCGTACTGCTGCTGAGATGCAAAGAATACCCAATAAAGGCGCCGCCACTTGGTGGATTCGCCAGAGTTGTCCTCCAGTCCTCGATCCTTCAAAGAGGCAAGCCGTGCCGCTGCTCTCTCAATCGCTTTCTGGGAATCTGCCACTCCGCCTGGTTTTCCGCAAAGTCGAGATACATCGAAACGATGCGTTCGAGTTCCTTGATCTCCCGCTCGGACAGGTAGTTCTTGGCGATAGACACGTCCA
>JAMDBH010000118.1 GCA_023487615.1 Gammaproteobacteria bacterium | reverse complement strand
CCGCTAATGACCACATCATCGGTGCTCGGCAGCTTCCATGACTCGGTGGCCACACGCAACGAGTTTCTGACGCTGATCAGCAAGGCTCGACCCACACCGTAAGAAAAGAATCGCCGTCGTGTGTTAATGCGGGACTGAGGTTTCACCCTCAAAACCGCTTGCCATCACGTTTATGAGTAACTCTTTTACTCGTGTCCGTGGTCGTGAGCAACGATGTGATGGTGCGGGTGACTGTGAACGGTTCCGTCGTGCGTATGGGTGTGCGTGTGAATGAGGTTCACGTTCAGGAGCAGATCGGTATTCTCCAGAACAGCCAATGCCGGAGCGTCCGCCGCAAGGGTATGGTCCTCGGTAAGCACCAGCGCCCGATCGGCAAGATGTGGAAGTATCGTAAGGTCGTGTGTCGCGGTAATGAGGGTGATCCCGGCCTGGCTTAGCTCGTGAAGAATCTCCAGCAGCATCGACTGGCTGCGCGGGTCCAGCCCGGCGGTAGGCTCGTCCAGCAGCAGCACCGATGGCCCCACCACCAGCACGGACGCCAGCGCCACCATCTTCTTCTGCCCCACACTCAGCCTTTGCGGGACGGCCTCCCTGAGATGCGATATTTGCAGAAGCTTCAGCGTATCGTCGATCCGCTGCTCGATCTCCTCCTTGGGCAGCCTAAACTGCAGCGGCCCGAAGGCGAGTTCGTCCTCAACTGTTGCGCAGAAAAGTTGAACATCCGAGTTCTGAAATAAAAACCCGACCTCCTTGCGGAACCTGGGACCGAACGAAAGACTATCTAATGACTCTTCAGTCATTAATTGACCGAGTGCTGTGATGGACCCCGGTGTGGGAAAGTAGAGGCCGTCGAGCAGATGAAGCAGGGTTGACTTGCCGCTGCCATTCGCGCCAATCAGAGCCAATTTCTCACCAGTTTGGACCGAAAATGAGACGTCGACAAGGCTTGGTTTGCAGTTCGGATACGAAAAACTGACGTTTTCAACCAAAAAAAGCGGGTTCACAGCCAATATGATACCACCAGCAATCCCGCCGCCACAACCGCCATGCCGCCCAAAAAGACCCAATCCGAGACCCGCCAGCGCGGCTCATCCATTAGGTGAACTTCGCCGGTATACCCCCGCGAAAGCATCGCCAGGTAGACATCGTGGCTCATTTTGCAGGTCCGCTTGAACAGCGACCCCATACCCGCCGCCACCCAAGCCTGTTCCTGCCGAACAGCCATATTGTGGATCGAGCGACTGATCTTGGCAAGGTGAATTTCATGTGCCGCCCGCGCCAGCACTTCGAGATAACGCTGCATCATGGACAACAGCATAACAAACACCTGCGGCACTCCCAACGCCCTCAAACCTCTAAAAAGCCGCGCGGTGGGAGTGGTAGCGGTGAGCAAAACGGCGAGCGACACGCAAACGGCGGTCCGAAGCACAAAGCGCCCGGCAAACGCGATGCCCGCATCCGTCACGGCGAGCGTTTCCGGCAGCTTCCAGGGGCCGAACGCGCCGTGGAAATGCGCAATGGTCCAGACGGGCCGACCGGGGGTAACGATGTTCAGGACCGCCGGAATCATGAGCGCCGCGGAGAACAGCGGAACGAAGAGCCATACGCCCAAGAACCGGCGCGCGGGTACTCGCGATAGCACCGCCAGGATTGTGCAGACAAAATAGGCGAGCGCCAGCGCCAAGGTGCTGTGGAGGAGTGTGACGACCACAATCAGCCCGATCAGACCAAACACCTTGAATCGCGGATCAACGCTTTGCAAAAAACCGGAACGCCTGGCAATAGCATCGTCACGCAGCACTCCGGTTATCAGTTCGGAAAGGCTGTTCGCGGCGCGGCGAACTATCCCCCGTCGGTGAAAGGCGCCTGCGCGACCAAAGGCATGAGCGGGGTCGAGCCAGTCGGTCTGCACGCCGCGAGCAACCATCCAATCAGGAATCTGTTTTAGCGGGTCTTTTGGCGAAGTCTTGGGAAAGAGTTAGGCGATGCACATCCCGGATGGCTACCTGGGTCCACAGACATACGTCCCTGCTTACGCGGCTATGGTTTCGCTGTGGGCTGTTGCCTCGCGAAAGCTCAAGAAGACCCTGCGTTCGAGGCAAGTTCCTCTGTTGGCGTTTGGGGCCGCGTTCAGCTTCGTCATTATGATGTTCAATATTCCCATCCCCGGTGGTTCAACCGGTCACGCGGTAGGAGCGGTTCTTATCGCGGTACTGCTTGGCCCTTGGGCGGCGATGATTGCCGTCTCGCTTGCGTTGATTGTTCAGGCTCTCATATTCGGTGACGGCGGAATCACGGCCATTGGCGCCAACTGCCTTAACATGGCGTTCGTTATGCCTTTCGTGGGGTGGGGCGTATACCGGCTTATTTCCGGTTCCGCTCCCGCCACTTCACCGCGACACAGCATAGGCGCGGCGCTGGGCGGCTATGTTGGCCTCAATGCAGCGGCGCTGACTACGGCGGTGATGTTCGGTATCCAGCCGCTCATAGCGCATACGGCGGATGGCAAAGCGCTTTACAACCCGTTCGGTCTTCATGTTGCCGTTCCGGCGATGGCATTGGAGCACCTTTTGTTGTTCGGCTGGGTGGAGGCCATTGTCACAGGGCTGGTCATAGCTTATGTTCAACGTACCGATCCCGGGCTCATTTCGACAAAGAGCGCGAATGAAACGCCGATGATGCGCAGGCGCGGCAGTTTCGTCCGAAATACCACCATTGCTCTTGCGGTTCTGGTGCTTGCTGCTCCGCTGGGACTCTATTTGCCTGCCAGGTTCATGGCGGAATCCGCTTGGGGAGAGTGGAGCGCCGAGGAAGTGCAGCATCTCGTCGGTTATCTTCCATCTGGAATGCAGAAGTTGGGGTCTGCTTGGCATGCTCCCATGCCTGACTACGCGCTGCCGGGTCAGGAGTCGGCGCCGCTGCGTTCTTTGAGCTTTGCCTATGTATTGTCGGGGGCAATAGGGATAGCGGCGCTGATTTCCAGCATTCTTGTGTTCAGAAGATATTTTGGCAAGAAGGAGACGAATGACACAGATTCCTGATTGGATGGTTGCTCGCGGCGTGCAGACCGACTGGCTCGACCCCGCTCATGCCTTTGGTCGCGCAGGCGCCTTTCACCGACGGGGGATAGTTCGCCGCGCC
>JAMDBH010000155.1 GCA_023487615.1 Gammaproteobacteria bacterium | reverse complement strand
TCGGCGGCAACGTCGCGGAAAATTCCGGCGGCGTGCATTGCCTGAAATACGGCCTTACCGGTCACAATGTGCTGGGACTCAAAATGCTGACGATGGATGGCGAGCTGATCGAGGTCGGAGGAGGCGCACTGGATGCGCCGGGTTATGACCTGCTCGCACTCCTGCACGGCTCGGAAGGCCTGCTCGGCGTCATCGTGGAGATCACGGTGAAGCTTTTGCCCAAACCCGACCGCGCGCAAGTGGCGCTGGCCGCCTTTGACAGCGTCAGCAGGGCAGGCGACGCCGTCGCCGCGATATTTGCCGCGGGCATCATCCCCGCCGGGCTGGAGATGATGGATAATCTTGCCATCCGCGCGGCCGAGGATTACGTTCACGCGGGCTATCCGGTGGATGCCGCCGCACTACTGCTCTGCGAGGTGGACGGCGAAAATGCAGAAGTGTCCGAGCAGATCTTCCAGGTGCGTGAGTTGTTGCTCAAGGCAGGCGCGACGGAGGTTCGTACCGCACGGGACGAAACCGAGCGTCTCAAGTTCTGGGCGGGACGCAAAGCGGCGTTTCCCGCCGTCGGGCGCATCGCGCCGGATTATTATTGTATGGATGGCACCATCCCGCGCCATCGGCTGGCCGAGGTGTTGGCTCGTATCGGCGAACTCTCCAAGGAATTCCAATTACAGGTTGCGAATGTCTTTCACGCCGGGGATGGAAACTTACATCCACTCATTCTGTACGACGCTAACAAGCCTGGAGAACTTGCGCGGGCTGAACAATTCGGCGCAAAGATTTTGGAGATCTGTATCTCCGTCGGCGGCACGATTACCGGCGAGCACGGTGTAGGGGTGGAAAAACTCACGCCCATGTGCCTGCAGTTTGCCCCGGCGGAACTCGCGCAATTTCATGAAATCAAGCACGCCTTCGATCCCAGGGATTTACTCAACCCCGGCAAAGCCGTTCCCACCTTACACCGCTGCGCCGAGTTTGGCGCGATGCACGTGCACCAGGGCAAACTCAGATTCCCTGAACTGGACAGATTTTAATGACTGCTGACAGGAGCACCTCACTGCAAGACAGGGTGCGTGAGGCGGCGGCGCATAAGACCCCGTTACATATTATAGGCGGCAACACCAAATACTTTTACGGACGTGCAACAAATGGAACTCCACTGCCGGTGTGCGAACACTGCGGTATCGTAAGCTACCAGCCGTCGGAGCTGGTTATCACCGCGCGCGGCGGAACGCCACTTACTGAAATCGAGGCCGCGCTCGACGAACGCAGGCAAATGCTGGCCTTTGAACCACCCCACTTTGGCGCTGGTGCCACATTGGCGGGGGCGATTGCCTGCGGCTTGTCCGGTCCACGCCGGCCTTACGCCGGCGCCGTGCGGGATTTTGTACTGGGCGTAAAAATTCTGAACGGGAAAGGAGAGATCTTAAAGTTCGGCGGCGAAGTCATGAAAAATGTGGCCGGTTTTGACGTCTCACGCCTGATGGCGGGCGCGCTCGGCACTCTGGGCGTTTTGCTGGAGATCTCACTCAAGGTGCTGCCCAAACCGCAGACCGAACTCACGCTGAGTTTTCAGACTACTGCACAAGAGGCGATCGCCCTGCTTAATACTTTAAATATTCGCCCGCTCCCGCTATCCGCGGCCTGTCATGACGGTGAAACCCTGCGCGTCCGCCTTTTCGGCAGCGACACCGCAGTGCGCGCCGCCCATCGGAAAATCGGCGGAATCGTGGACGACGCGGGCGCTACCTTCTGGGAACGAGTGCGCGAACACAAGCACGGATTCTTTAACGACTCTGCCCCCCTCTGGCGATTATCGGCGCCTCCTGCCGTCCTGCCGCTCAATCTCCCCGGGCAATGGTTGATAGATTGGGGCGGAGCACAGCGCTGGCTGAAGAACCCGTTGCCCGCGGAGGTGATACGGGAAACCGTCGCGCGGCTGGGTGGTCACGCCACCTTATTTCGCAATGGCGAACGCAAGGGGCAAGTGTTTCACCCGTTACCGCCCGCCATGCTTGCTATCCACAAGCGCCTCAAATTCGCATTTGACCCGCACGGCATATTCAATCCCGGACGCCTGTACGCCGATTTTTAGGCACCCTTTTAGATCATGCAGACACAACTGTTAGACAAATATAAAAATACTCCAGAGGGCCGGGAGGCCGACGCCATCTTGCGCGCCTGTGTGCACTGCGGATTTTGCACCGCCACCTGCCCCACCTACCAATTGCTGGGCGATGAACTCGACGGCCCACGCGGACGGATTTATTTGATAAAAAATCTGCTGGAGGGCGCCGAGGTCACTCACAAGACGCAACTGCATCTTGACCGTTGCCTTACCTGCCGCGCTTGCGAAACCGCCTGTCCGTCCGGTGTACAGTATGGACGCCTCGTTGATATCGGGCGCGGCCTGCTCGAAAGGCAGGTGAAACGGCCACTCCGCGAGCGTGTTGTGCAGCGCATGTTATGCACTACCCTTCCCTATCGTTCACGCTTTGCCATACTGTTACGTCTGGGTCAATGGCTGCGCCCCTTATTACCGCAGGCGCTACGTAGAACCCTGCCCTCACGCTCCTCACCCTCACCCTGGCCTGCCATGCACCACACACGCCGCATGCTGGTCCTGGACGGCTGCGTACAACCTGCCTTGAGTCCTAATATCAATGCCGCCGCGGCGCGGGCGCTTGATAAGCTGGGTGTAAGCCTGGTCCGAGCCCAATACGCGGGTTGCTGCGGCGCGTTGAGTTATCATCTAGGCGCTCACCAGGAAGGCCTTAAATTTATGCGGCGTAATATTGACGCATGGTGGCCGCACATAGAACAAGGCGCAGAGGCGATTGCGATCACTGCCAGCGGTTGTGGCGCCTTGGTCAAAGAGTATGGACATCTTCTTCGGCACGATCCCGACTACGCAGATAAGGCTGCACGCACTTCAGCCCTCGCCAAGGACATCAGCGAGATACTTGCCGCGGAAGATATGAGTCCGTTCAGGTTAAAGTCGCCCAAAAAAATCGCTTTCCATTCACCGTGCTCCTTGCAACACGGACAAAAATTAAATAATGTAGCAGAAGGCTTGCTGCAGGAGCTTGGCTTTGAGTTAACCTTCGTACCCGACAGCCATCTATGTTGCGGCTCGGCGGGAACTTATTCCATTTTACAAAGAGAGCTATCACAAAAACTTCTGGGAGTA
>JAMDBH010000128.1 GCA_023487615.1 Gammaproteobacteria bacterium | reverse complement strand
GTAACGGGGGCGCAGCGGTGAAGAATTTGCCTTTGATAATGAACGGCCGCGTCACCGTGTCTATCTGGAAAATTACCGGCTGGCCTCGCGGCCGGTGACCAATGGCGAGTACCTTGAATTCATCGAGGCGGGCGGTTATCAGCGGCCTGAATATTGGTTATCCGACGGCTGGCGCGCGGTGCAGTCACAAGCCTGGGCGGCGCCGCTCTATTGGGAGCGCGATGGAGGATGCTGGCAGGTGATGACCTTGTCGGGTATGCGCGAGATGGCCGGGCACGAGCCGGTTTGCCATGTGAGTTATTACGAGGCCGATGCCTATGCGCGCTGGGCGGGCAAGCGTCTGCCCACCGAGGCGGAGTGGGAGCGCGCCTCCGTGCGATTAAGCGTGGAGGGAAATTTTCTCGAATCGGAGCGGCTGCATCCCGCTAGTGCAGCCACGGATACGCAGTTACCGGCGCAAATGTATGGCGATGTCTGGGAGTGGACGCGAAGCCCTTATACGGCCTATCCGGGTTACCGGCCGGAGACCGGGGCGCTCGGCGAGTACAACGGAAAATTCATGTGCAACCAGATGGTGCTGCGCGGCGGCTCGTGCGTGAGTTCCGCCGCGCATCTGCGCGCGACCTACCGCAATTTCTTTCCGCCCGAAGCGCGCTGGCAGTTTTCCGGCCTGCGCCTCGCGGAGGACGCCGGATGAGCGTGCCTGTCGCACCGTTGGCCTTCCATGACCTCGCGCCCGAGCTGGATGATTTCCGGGCGGATGTGCTGCAAGGCCTTGCCAAGCCGCGCAAGGAGATCCCTCCGAAATATTTCTATGACGAGCGCGGCTCGCTGTTGTTCGACCGAATCTGCGATCTGGAAGAATATTACCTCACTCGCACCGAGATCGGCCTGCTGCGCCGCCATCAATCGGAACTGGCGGATGCGATAGGGCCGGATTGCCTGCTCATCGAATACGGCAGCGGCAGCAGCCGCAAGGCGCCGATCCTGTTGAGCGCGCTGCCGCGCCTGCATGCCTACATCCCGATAGACATCTCCAAAGAACATCTGCTGCGTTCCTCGGCCGAGCTTGCCGCCCGTCAGCCGGGCCTTGCCGTGATCGCGGTGTGCGCCGACTACACGCACTTGACGCAACTACCGCAAGCCATGAAGTATCAGGGCGCAAAAAGGGTCATCTTTTTCCCCGGCTCCAGCATCGGTAACTATAACCCCATGCAGACGATTTTGCTGCTCAAGACCGCGGCGGCACTGGTTGGCGAGGGGGGCGGCATGTTGATTGGCGTGGATCTCAAAAAAGATCGTGACGTGCTGCACGCCGCCTACAACGATTCGCAGGGTATGACGGCCGCGTTTAATCTGAATATCTTATGGCGTCTGCGTCACGAGTTGCGCGCCCGCGTGGAGCCTGTCCACTTCCGGCATGACGCCTTTTACAATGAACAGAGCGGCAGGATCGAGATGCACTTGGTGAGCACCCGGGATCAGACCATCGAGTTGGAGGATGACGTATTCAGATTGGCGGAAGGGGAGGGGATACACACTGAAAACTCCTATAAATATACCGTTGAGGAATTCCAAAGTATGGCAGAGGCAGCCGGCTTCAAGCCTGAACACGTGTGGCGTGACGCCCGGAATTTATTTAGCCTGCACTATTTGACGGTTGGGTAAAGACTTGTCCGGAGTGATACAAAGAGTGGGGCTAATACAGAAGGCGTGTGGGGCTTTTTTGCTGCTGTTTGTTTGTAACGCCTGGAGCGCGGCGGCGGACCAGATTGATCTCAATCTCGCCAGCGTGGACCAACTGGTGACTATCAAGGGTATAGGGCCTAAGAAGGCCGAGGCTATTATCAAGTATCGGGAGCAGCGCGGAGGGTTTCGTAGCGTTGATGAACTGGACAACGTGCCGGGCTTTGGAAAAAAGACGGTGGACAAACTGCGGGCGCATCTGAAGGTGACACCCGGTGGGACGGGCTATCCGCGTGAAAAGGATAAGATTAAGGTCAAAATCAAGACTATGAACTTCTGATTGCCTCAGCCTGCCTTAAAAGCGATAAGTCACTCCCAACGCCGCCGACCAGTCGGCGGTAAGCTGCACCCCGTTCACGCGCTGATAAAGAGGCTGTTGAAGAAATCCATAGATCTCCAAGTCCTTGTGCAGCGAGTAGCTGAGTCCAGGACTCAGGTAAATGAAAGTTCCGCCGGTGTCGGCGGGATTGGCGGCGTCGCCCCGGTCACGTCCACGCCACTGGCTATTAATTTGCAGAACCACTCTGAACTGATCGCTTAGACGGTGATGCAGGCCCAGGTCAACGTTAAGCCGCTGACCCGGCTTATAGTGTTCACGCTCGGACACGGGGGTCTGCCACAAAATCTCCGTGAACCCGCTTGTTCGACCATTCCTGAACGGATGTGTGTAGAACGCACCCAGCAATAGATCGGTTGTGCCCGTTCCTGGCTGGAGGCTGCGCTCGGCCTCTTCGTCATGCTCGTTAACCACATCAAAGTTGCCGGTGGGAAGTTTGAGGCCGAATTTGACGCCGACATTCGCTGCACCGGGCTGTGTTTCACTGAGCAAATAGCGGGCTGTTACACGTACATCACCGATTTCGGTAAACCCCCAGGACTCCGGCTCAATAGCCCCATGCAACGGCTGGGCGTGAGGACGCGCGTGCGCCACGAAGAGGTCATGCGAGTGACTGCGGCTGATAAGCGGCAACTGGAATGACCACGTCCAGCGTGCGGTGACAGGGTAATCGAGGGTGGCAATCAGATTGCGATTAAGAGTGCGCTCTTCCAGCTCTCCATCGCTGTTAAGCTTGCGGCTGACCTCGTCACGCCCGTGGCGCTGTTGATTCTGGTCAATAAACTCGTAACGAATGTCCAGGCGTTTTTGCAGGGCGTGTAGCTCACCCCATGCTTCAGCGCTGGTGTTGATTGAACAGAATGCAGATGAGCAACTGGCTTGAGCGGAGGGGATGGAAAAGCCGATAAGGCCAAGCACGAAAAAGATTTTTTTCATTATACTTTGCATCGCATAGTCCTTTTTTGATGATACGCTTAAGATCACTAGTGTCCGGTTAAATTGAGACGTGCCAGCGGCAACGTCAACATTGATAAGGGTTTCAAGAGATTCATGGGTGTCCACGATTTGAATTTCAGATTGAGCATTTGCGATCATTCCGGGTTTGACA